>JAGHJM010000054.1 GCA_017886645.1 Clostridia bacterium | reverse complement strand
TATAATTTGCTATTTTTAGATTTTTTCTATACTTATTTAGCATAGTAGTACATTCATCTCGCTTTGTTTTGTATTCTTTTATTAGATTATCATCTGTGCAATTTCTTAGCTTATTTCTGTATTTTTGCCTTAAATTAATAACATTGGTAATGTCTTTTTCAGTTTGTGAAATATAGCTTTTTACATCTTCTGTTGTTTTTAGTTTTGCTGTTACTATAAGTCTAATTTCATTAGAATATCGTTCCATTTTTCTTACTTCTTGTTTCATTTCTGGAGATAGTGGCTGATAGTTTTCTTGTTTTGGTAATAGTCCTAATAGATGAAATAATAGTAAAAATAGTACATCAATTCCACTCATTTTACTCATATCTTTGAATTTACCTTTATATTTATAAACTTTATATTTTGGCTTTTTCTTCTTAAGGTTTATAAATTCCATATATCTATTTTGATAATGATATGGATTGTGTTCAACCTTATTTGCAATGTTCTTTGGCAAGTATTGTTCTCCTAAATGATACATTCTAACTGCTTTTTTATCATTTATTGAACGAATTGTTGGATATTTCCTGTTATAATCATCATTGATAATATAACCTTTTTTAAGTATTATCTTTTTAAATTGTCCATAATTTATACACATTTTTATTGTTTCATCAATAGCTTGTCTTATTACATTATACTTTGTTGGCTCTCCTCGCTTTTCTGCAAAATATATACTTCTTGGTGTTTTTCCTGTTGGCTTTTCAATAACTGTTAGTCCATATTCTTTACATAGTTCATCTGATAACTCTCTGAAATTATAATATGCACCTTTATTACAATTAAACTTTTTTCCTGTAAACATATTAACAGAATTTACTACAAAATGATTATGATATGTGCCTGTATTAAAATGTGTTGCAACTACTACTTGATATTCACTCCACATCTTTTCAGCTAGTTTTACTCCAATTTTGTGTGCTAATTCTGGCGAAACTTCTCCTGTTTTAAAACTTTGATATGCGTGATATGCAACATTTCCTGTAGTTTTATCAAATCTATTCTGTACTGACATCATTTCTTCATAGGCTGTTTTTGCATTACAATTTACTCCAGTTACATACATAGTTTTTTCGTTTTTATCAATAGTTTTCTTATCATTTTCTGCATATTTTAATACTTGTTTTAAATCTGAAAATGTTGTTTTCTCTGGATTTTTTGCATAGCTTATTACTCGAGATATACTATCTTTAATTGCCCATATTTTTGTTGTCGCCATCCATATCATCTCCATCTTTTTTGTAATTATAAATATCTAAAAAATCATTTTGCATTTTTGTTATTTTCTCTTTTATTTCCTCATCATTCATATAAGGAAACTCATTTTTTAATTCAACAATTCCTGTATAAATTTTATAAATATTTTCATCTGGTATTGCATAAATCTCTTGTTGCAATCCAGATTTTCTTAAATAAGCTGATAAATTTAATCCACTCTTTTTTGCATTTCTTTTTAATTTTTTCTTTTCATTTTCGCTCACTCTAACATTAATTCCTATTGTTCTATTTCTCATAATGTTTCACTTCCTTTTTGATAAATTTTCATTCTATTTTTTATAAGATATTTCTTAAAAATTTTCAATTTTCATTTAATTTTTCGTTTTATAAGGTAGGGGTTAAAGGGGAAGATTTTCCACTTTCAGCGTAAGCTGTCGGTTTTGTGGCAATACAAAACCTATGCTCGCTACACTTATAGACATTAAATTTGTATATACATTTAATTGTGTAGTCCTACTACTAATTTCTTATACATAAATTAGTTCATTAAATACAATTTCCTCTGCTTCATTTTTAAAATTGTTCATCATTCCTACCCAATATAATTGATTAGTATTTTTCATTTCTTCTGTTAAATTATTTTCCTTTTTTAATTGCTCAACTATAAGGTCAACTCTTGCTTGTGCTGTTTCTTGTATTTCTTTTAAATGCTTATTTAGAGTTTTATTCATACACATTATTATATATTCTGCTTTCTTATTTTCTTTTAAAAATTTTAGTCTTAATCTTCCGTATTTATTTAAAGTAATTTTTTCTTCTTTTTCTAAAACTAAATTAGGAATATAGTAATCGCCAACCTTTGTATATTCAATTCCATATTTATTGTCAATATTGTTTTCTTTTAATTCTTTACTTTCCATTTTCAATTCCTCCATTTACTAAATTTTTTAACTAACTTTTTCTCGTTCTTTTACTCTAATCGCTCCAACAATCCTATTTACTTTTTTCTGTGGGAACTTTTTATCATCTGTTACTAATTCCACTAATTTAAAAAGTTTTTCTCCATTATCATTTGTTTCATCTATTGTAAGATATTTTTTCTGATAACCTTTCTTTTGTTCATCTAATCTTGCAACTTCATAATAAGATACTTCGTAATAGTCATTTAATCGTTTAATATATTCTTCTAGTTCTTGCTTGTCCATCATAACTGTTGTTCTAACTTCTTTATCTTTTTCATCTGCAATAGTCATATCAAACATTCCGTTTTGCATTAATTTATATACTGC
>JAGHJM010000053.1 GCA_017886645.1 Clostridia bacterium | reverse complement strand
TTTTAATTCTGCTTCTGTTCCAAATGATAAAAATGCTAAACGTATTGATTTACCATGGAACATTATCCAAATACTATCACAAGCACGTGGAACTTTATTTTCAACAATTTGATTTAAATAATCTCCATCTGTTTGTGCAACTTGGCTCATAAAAGATTCTGGCAATCCAGATACACCACCTGAAATACCATCTATATTCATGTCTCTTATTTCATCTATACTACTATATCCTTTATAATGTTGATAAATTCTTTGAACTACAACATTTAATTTATCTGTAAAAGTTAAAACAAAATTTTCTTTTTCATATATGTCATCTATTTCTTCTGGCGTAATAACATAAGATGGTTTAGTTTCTCCTGCAACATATTTTAATTCATCTAAGTTATATTTTTTTATAATCTCTCCCATCGCTTCATAACCAAATTCATTTTTATACATGTATAGTATAATTTCAAATTTATCTTGAGAAGTTAATAAAGATGGAACATCGAATGGTATTGCTTTTGATACATTAGTCTCATCAACACCATATTCTTTATATAATAAGTCGAATATTAGCTCTTTGATATATTTCTTGTCGTTAACATCCCCATATGTACATCCTTTTAAAGCCTTTTTTAATTCATACTTTTTATTTTTTCTTCTTTTTAATTCTTCTTCTGAAAGACCAATATCATATAAGTTTACTTTTGTAATTTCATCTAGTCTTTTCTTTATAAAAGCTGTCATCATATCTAAAGTATAAGTTTTATCATCAACTTGTATAGTATCTTCTACTTGTTCATTTTTTCTTTTTTTGATAAATCTTAAAATTAGAAATACAGCTACTAAAACTACAATAATTATTAAAAGTATGTTAATAATATTTCCCATCTTTTATGTCTCCTTCCTAAAAGACTAAGCTCTCATTTGTACTTCATGTAATTTGTTTATTATTGCATTAACAGTATCTTTAATGACTTTTATAAAAACAGCATTTTTATCAAGATTGTCTATCAATTTTCTATATTTTAGTAAATAATCTATAACTTTATTTTCACTACAAGATTCAAAAAATAATGTATTATATGGAACACTAGAAATTTCACTTTTTTCCCTTAAATATCTAGTAATATTTTTAACATTATATTTTGATTCCTGATCGCATCTTCCTATTAAAAGCATAACATTTCTTTTTTTAAAGAAGTCATTTTCACTTCTTAATTTTAAAAATCTTTCAATTGACTTCATGTTTTGTGTTAAACTGTATATTACAATATCTGAGATTTGTAGTATATTATCACATGTTTCTTGAGATATTTTCCTACTTAAATCCACAAAAACATAGTCATAAAACCTATTTGCTGATGTTAAAACATCTATATATCTAGTAGTTATTTCTTGATAATCATCATATTCTTGTGTTCTTGGTGCTTGCAAAAAATCCAAACGCTCTCTTAAAACTGTTTTTGAATAGTTTCTAACTATTTCTGGTGTTGTTTTATTACTACTAATTACTTTTACTAATCCCTCTATTCCAGAAGAAATATCTGTATTAGTATTTGGTCTACCAAGCCCCAAGTTTACTTTAACAGGTTGAGTTTTCTGTATTGGCCAATAACACTCTTCCAATGTAGGATCTTGAAAAGCAGTATCAACAACTAGTATTTTATAGTTATGCTCTATAGCCATACTTGTAGCTATAGCTGCTACAGATAATGATTGACCAGTTTCTTTATTTTTATCACTATAAAAAGTTACTATTGCCATTTTATATTCCTCTCTCTATTTGTTTATAAACTTTTCTAATTTCAGGAAATTCTGCATCTCCTACAATTTGATTTAATATATATAGTAAATTCTCTTTATATTGCGTACTTAGTTTTCTAAATTTTAGTTTTGAAACTCTTTGATTTTCAATAATTACGCTTTGATCTCCAATTTCTAGCGGAAAATATACTGTGTCTTCAGTCCATTCTATTTTTAATCCCAATGCTAAGAAGTCTAGATAATCTTCTTCTTCTTGCAGAGCTTCTCTTGTAAATAATATTCTTGTTAGTCTTATTTTATCATTTAAATTATTTAATACCTCTAATCCTTTTTTTAAAGAATATAAATCAAAGGAGGTTACAAAGTAATTGGTTTCTTCTGGCGAAATTTGAAAATTAGCTAATTTTTGAGAGTCATCTATATCTATAAACGCCATATCATATCCTAAATCAGCATGTAGTGGCATTCCTAGATACTCTTTTATACCATCATAACTGTCAAACCCAACCGCCACATCGATATTTTCAAAATTCGTAACATATGCCCTTGCAGGACTTATTTCTGGAACTATATATTTAGCTTTTTGCGTTATTGTAGAGTCTATGAACAAAATTTTCCTACCAGCTGCTGATAAAATTCTTGCTAAATATAATATTAAGTCTGTTTTATCATAAGCTCCAATAAATCCTATTTTTCTCATTGTATCCTCCTATAGTATTTTTATTTATTTCTATTAATTACTTAAAGAATCTATATATAATTGTCTTTCTTCTTGAATTCTTACAAGTTCTTCGTCTGTTCCCTCTATAACAGCATCTATTCTGTCATCTTCTTCTGTCTTCTCAATTTCTGAATTAATATTATTTCTTATATTAGCTGCAGCTTCTGCATTTGCATTTGTATATCTTTCTTGTAGCTCTCTTAATGCTATTTGTGTAATGTTTGAATTTCTTTCATTAAATAATGCTAATACATCATTGCTTGGTACATATGTAGGTGTTGCACTATCCTGTAATCCCGGTTCTACATATCTTGTTGCATATAATAATGAACCTGGCATCATATAAGATTCTACTATTGCATTACTCATAAGTAATATTTCATCTTCTGATAATTGAACTATAATATTATTAATTGTATCTATTCCTGAAATAGTTGGTATTTCCACTTCTTTATGGCTTGCAACAATATAGTCTGTACCATCTGGTAATCTTAATCTAATATCTATATATTCGCCTGTTTGAATTTGGCTTGGCAAAGCTATTATATTATATTCTTGTCTTCTTAGGTCTTTAGTTACTCTCTCTGTTGTTTTCGTTACTAATGAATTAGTCATAACAGTTTTTTCTGCTAAACTTACTTTTGCAATAAGTGGTGTTTGTGCTATTATCCATTCTGTTTTCTCAGAATTATCTTGTACAGCATAGAATTTAACTTCTAAACTTACATTCTGCCCATTAGTTATGCTTTGATCGACGTTTTCTATTCCTACTTTAATAAGATTTACTCTAGTAGAACCATTCATAAAGAAGTATTGATCTCCGTCTTGTTGTACTTCTGCAGTTGTATTATTGGCCTGTACATAATATCTTCCACCCGATGAAGTAGTTTGGTATCTTTCTCCTGGTTGTTCATTTAAATGTCTTGTATAATATCTACCTTCTATTTGTTCAACTGCTTCTAATTGGTCATTTACATATACATATCCATTAACCACATCAGCTTCATCATATGCAAATTCTGGATTGTTATATCTATAATATTTATTATATTCCTCTCCACTTTGTAAAACTTTATCTTCTGTTACTTCTCTTATTTTATATAAATTACTAGAAATATTTCCGTTTCTATCTTCTTCACTCATTATAATGTATAATTCATCAAATTCTTGTCTGTTTCCATTTACTATTTGTACTTCTTTTGTTATTTGAGTAGTTCTTAGAGAATTTCCATATTCATCCTCTAATGAATAATCTAATAACATATTTTTATCTGCAAAAGCATTTTCTGGCACAACGCTACTGTCTACAGATTGAGAATTTAACATGTCTGTAGTTATTGTTTGCCCTGATGTAACACTTTGGTTTAACACCAAAACCGTTCTTTTACTTGTTTGAAGTGCTTCTATCTCCTTTCTTGAATTTACTAATTGCACTACTAAAAATCCTATTATTAAAGCTGCTACCAATAGTGTAATTAACATTCCTAAAAGAAATGAAGTATTTGCCCTTCTTTGCATTGGATTCTTTGCCATTTTATATTCCTCCTTAAATTCGACACTTTATATAATTATATAAATTTATTTTACAACATTTTTTTTCTAAAAACAACATGCTTTTTCTTCTGTAACATAAAATTAATTTCTTTGTAATATTTTTGTAATATTAAATTTGTTATATTTTTGTTACATATTGTGATATAATATTTAAAACATTGAAAGGAGTAAATAAGTATTTATTAAACATGAAAACAGATTTTTCCTTATTAGAATATAATAAAATAATTTCGTCTATTGCTAATTATTGCAAAACATATATTGGAAAAAATTTAGCATTATCTTTAGCTCCATCTTTTTCTTATGATAATGTTAAATATTTGCTTGGTTTAACCACAGAAGCTATTAATTTAAAAATTGCATTCGGAAATTTTTCAATTTCGGAACTTCCAGAAGTAGAACAATATTTGAAATTATTATCAAGTTCTATGTCGCTTTCTTGTAGGGCATTATTAAATATCTTAGCACACTTGCAACTAGCTAGAAATTTAAAAAAATATTTTACTTCAAATGAAAATAGTACAAATTCATTTCCTTTACTATCAAATATTTTTTCCGAATTATATGTTAATGAAAGTATTGAAAAAAATATTATAGACAAAATTTTAGATGAAAATACTATTGCTGATAATGCTTCTCCTTCTTTATTTTCTTTACGAAAGAAAAGGAAGCTTCTAGAAAAACGTCTAAAAGATAAATTAACGGATATGCTTCATTCATCTTCTTTTTCTAAATATATAATGGAACCTATTATTACAATAAGAGATAATAGATATGTTATACCTGTTAAAGAAGAATATAGAAATGATGTAAAAGGATTTATACATGATATTTCTTCAAGTGGTTCTACTGTTTATATTGAACCTTTAACAACATTTGAATTAAATAATGAAATACAAAGTATAAAAATAGAAGAAGAAAATGAAGTTGAAAAAATTTTGAATGAAATTAGCTTATCACTATATCCATATATATCAAATATAGAAAATAATATAAAAATCATCGGAACTTTAGATTTAATATTTGCAAAAGCAGAATATTCTTTAGATATTAACGGTTCTATGCCTGCTATTAATAAAAATAAATATATAAATTTAATAAAGGTAAGGCACCCATTAATCAATCCTTCTTCTGTAGTTCCAATTAATATATCTATTGGTGAAAATTATTCTTGTTTGGTTATAACAGGTCCTAATACTGGTGGAAAAACAGCAACATTAAAAACTGTTGGACTTAGTCTTCTTATGGCATATTCAGGTATATATATTCCGTGTGATAGAGGTAGTAGCATATATGTATTTGATAATATTTTTGTAGATATTGGAGACGAACAAAGTATTCAAGAATCTTTAAGTACTTTTTCTTCACATACATTAAAAATTAAAAAGATTACAGAATCAGCCACATCAAATAGCTTAATTTTGCTAGATGAACTTGGTTCAGGAACAGATCCTATTGAAGGTGCAAGTCTTGCCATAAGTATTTTAGACTACTTTTTTAATAATAAGAGTATTATTATTGCAACAACTCATTACCCAGAATTAAAAAATTATGCATTAATAACATCTGGCTTCGAAAATGCTAGTTGTGATTTTGATGTAGTAAATTTAAAACCTACTTATAATCTTTTAATAGGTGTTCCTGGAAAAAGCAATGCATTTGCAATTAGTAAAAGATTAGGCTTAAACGAAAGTATTTTAAAAAATGCATATAATTATATAGATAAAAATACTGTTCATATGGAAGATATTTTAAAAAATATATATGATGATAAAATAAAAATTGAAAAAGAAAAAAACGAAATCGAAAAAAATTTATCTCAAATTCAAAATCTTCGCAAATCTTTAGAAGAAGAAAATTTAAAATTGGAAACACAAAATCAAGAAGCAATTAACGAAGCTAAGTTAAAAGCTAAAGAAATATTGTTATCAGCCAAAGAAGAAGCAAACAGTATTATAAAGGAATTAAACGATATTTTAAATAATTCCCCAAAAGAATTAAAAAGAGCAAATCTTATTAGAAATTCATTAAATGATAAAATTAAAGACACATCTATATCTTCTGATATCGAAAAAGTAAACACCAATTTAACCAAACAGGATATAAAAATAGGAATGGAAGTTTTTGTTGTTCCTTTGCAAAAAGATGGTATAATATTAAAACTTCCTAATCGTTCCAATGAAATCCTAGTTCAAATTAATAGTGCTAAAATGAATGTACCTATAAAAGATTTGATGTTAACAGAAACTCATAAGTCGAAACAAAATAATTCAAAAGTTACAATAAAAAAAGATGTAGATTTTAAAGCTAAAAATATTTCTACAGAATTAAATATTATAGGACTGAATATAGAAGAAGCCAAACAAGTAGTAGATAAATATTTAGATAATTGTATTTTAGCAAATATTTCTACTGTTAGAATTATCCATGGTAAAGGTACAGGAAAACTTATGCATGGAATACATGAATATTTAAAAAATAACAAACATGTTAAAGAATACAGGCTTGGTACTTATGGCGAAGGAGAATCTGGGGTAACTATAGTAACCTTGAAATAGCTATCTACTATTTTGTACTATATCAACAATATCTGAAATAAACTCTCCTATTACTGGTATATTAAGAGCAACTATTTTCTGAAGTAGTATTATTAATATAGCAGTTATAACTGTCACCCCTATACCTATACCTATTCCTTTGAAAATTCCTGTAATTAAATTTCTAACAAATAGTTTCTTCTTATCCCCTAATAGTTCGACTAACTCTAGCACATTATTTCTAGCTAGAGTTTTATTTATTTTTTCTAAATTTTCTACCAATATTTTTTCCATCTTTGTTCTTTTAAACATTAAAATCCACCCATTATTAGGGTGGATTTTTTATTTAATTTTATTCACTAGATATATAATTTTGTACAGTATTGCTAATGCTTTGCTCATTAATATCATTAGAGATTTCGTTTGTTTCGTTTGTTAACGTATTTTCTTGATTTTCTTCATTTTCTTGCTCTTGTTCTTGAACTAAAACATCTAATTGTTCTATTAAGCTTTGTAATTTATCCATATCTTTTCCAATCATTGTCCAATCATTGTTTTCATTTGATTGTTTTAAATTTTCATTAGCCCTAATTATAGCATCTATTAAATCCTCTATATTATCGGTATTTTCTACTTCTATATCTACAGCATATTGTGATACTAAATTTGTTAATGCTGATGCCAAATCATTTCCTATTGCTACTTTATTTCCAGCTGCTGCAATAACTTTCTTTAATGTTGGTAAAGAATCTTCTTCATTAATATATTGTTGATATATAGGTTCTATATACAATATTTTATTATTTATTGGTACAGCTATTAAATATTTTGTTATTTTTGTTCCCGTTGCATTTAAGCTTTCTATTTCTTGTGATATTTGTTCATCTTGTTCTAACTGAGTATTTAATTGCATTGGTCCTAGTACATTACTATCTGAAGGATATTTGTATATTTTAAGCTCTGGCTGTCCATTGCTATATGTTCCAACCATATATGAAATCATATTTTGCTTATTATATGGTGTATATGGTACTACTAGTCCTAGCTCTGCCTCATCTGAGTCCACTGTTTTTACCATTGTATAATATGGCTCTATTTCAGTACCTGTTTTAGTAGAAACTTTACTCAAATTATTAGTTGCTATACTCCATACATCATCGCTTCTATATAATACATCTGGTTGTACATTATGATATCTAGTAATTATTTCTGCTTGAATTTTATATAAAAATTCTGGATATATAAACTGACTACTGATATATTCTGGTATTTCTGTATCTTTATCTACAAATAAACCTTCATATAAATTATAGTAAGCCATAGCTATTGGATCCGTCTTATCTGTTATGTAGAAATTAATTGTTCCATCATAAGCATTAATTAGAACTTTTATAGAATTTCTTATATAATTTATTTCTCTTCTTCCCTCTGTTGTTTCTATTGTTATTTTTTGTGAATACGGATAATTATTGGAAGTAGTATAAGCATCTATTACCCACCATATTTCTCCATTTTCATCTATGATTATATATGGATTCTCATCATAAATTAAATCTGGCATTAATGTTTGAGCTCTCTGAATAATATTTCTATTTATTAAAATTTTACTTTCTGCTGTAACATCACTTGAAAATGCCAATTTTAAGTCTTGTTCTTTTATAGACAATATAAGTCTATCTAAAAATCCTAATTGCAATCCTGCTTTTCCATCATATGTATTTTCTGTATTAGAAACATTTCCATTTTCAGTTACAGGATAATCAAATTCCTTTTTAGTTTTACTATTTGTTACAACTGTATCGTTTGTTTCTGTTCCAAAATATATTCTAGGTTCAGAAATATTAAGCACATTATCTTCGTTTGTAAAACTTTTTTGTAAGTTTACCAAATTTCCTTTAGAATCTATTGAAGTTGCAGATGTTACAATTGCCCCATAACCATGTGTATATTCATATGTTTTATTATTATAAGTTCCTTCACTACTTATAATTTCTCTTGGTGATATATATACTAATTGTTCTTTTCCATTTATAGCCTTTTTGGCAATTTGCGTATTTCTATAAACATAATATCCCTTATTTGTATACAAAGCATTTAAGTCTTGTAAAACAATATCTTTATTTACTAAAGCAATGTTGTCTAATACTTCTTTTTGATTTTGTATATCTTCTTGTGTAATATTTCCTTCATCTACTAAATCAATTTCTTCTATATTAATATTATAAGCTTGTTTTGTATAAGTAATGTTATTTTCAATATTTGCTTTTTCTTTATCTAATTCATTAGAATCAACAAAAATTAGTTGGAATCCAAATAGTACAACAAACATTACTATTAAATATGCTGGTACAACCATAAGTGAAAATAATATTTTTTTTGTCTTCTTTTCTTTTATATATTTAACAGTCATAAATATAGATATTATTAGAACTATTGCCAACATTCTATATCCCCATAATTGAATTGTTGTATCAGTTACTCCGGCTCCATATAATGCATATGATATATTATCTTGCTCAAGAGTTAGAAATTTTTGTGTTCCTATTCCTTGAGTTTGTACTATTATAAATATTCCTAATAATACAGCTAGAATTCTAAGATTTATAAGTGCCTGTTTTATTAATCCACTTTTCTTTAAAGTTTCTCTATCTACTCCATCAAAATAGTGATTTATTGCAATTACATAATATAATGCCATATATATTGTAAGTCCTACTACTACCGCCATCATATATATTAGTATAAATTCTATGAATGGTTTTTGGAATACAAAATAGCCAATGTCATAGTTAAGTACAGGATCATTTATTCCAAATCCTGCACTATTGAAAAATAGCATTACTTTATCAAGTAGGATTGTTGATGTAAAAAAGCTTGTTACTATTGCTATAACTAGTGCAAGTGATTTGTTTAATATTTTATGCATTGGTTTCTTTTCTTGGTCAAAAAACATTTTTAGACCACGTTTTATAGTCCTATTTACAATATATACTAATATAAATATTATTAAAAAGTTTACCAAAAATGTTATTGCACCATATGTAATGTTTTGCCAAAATATTGGTAAATAATTTTCTCCTAATTCTAAAATTTCTAAATATTCTCCCCTATAAATTACATACATTATTATTGCAGTTAATGCAATAAATAATAGTACAAGATACATTCTACTCCTTTTATTTTTCGTCTTGTTTTCTTTTTGATTTGAATTTGTCGTATTTTTAGTATCTTTCTCTTCCATACAATCTCCTTTCAATTATTATATAATTGCATCCACAAAATCTTTACTATTAAAGACTTCCATATCATCTATTTGCTCTCCAACACCTATAAATTTAACAGGCATTTGATTTTCATTTGTAATTCCTATTACAACTCCGCCTTTTGCTGTACCATCTAATTTAGTAAGAATAAGTCCAGTAATATCTACTGTTTCTTTAAATGCCTGTACTTGTAATATTGCATTTTGTCCTGTAGTTGCATCTATTACTAGCAATACTTCTTTTGATGCCTCTGGTAATTCTTTATTTATTACTCTTTTTATCTTTTCTAGCTCATCCATTAAATACTTTTTATTGTGTAATCTTCCTGCTGTATCACATATTAAAACATCTGCATTTTCTTTTTTAGCTATATCTATGGCATCATATACAACAGATGCAGGATCTGCCCCTTCGTCTTTTTTTACAATTTGACACCCTGCTCTATCTGCCCATATTTCTAATTGTTCTACTGCTGCTGCTCTAAAAGTATCTGCTGCTGCAATAATTACTTTTTTTCCATCTTGTTTTAATCTATTAGCAATCTTTCCTATTGATGTAGTTTTTCCAACTCCATTAACTCCAACAACTAATATAACAGATGGTGTTGTTTCTAAATGTAAAGAATTATCAATTGAATCAAATATTTCTTGTATTTCTTCTCTTAATGCTTGTTTTACCTCTTCAGCTTCTTTAATATTTTGTTTTTTTATTTTATCTCTTAAATTATTTATAATTTTAGTTGATGTTTCAACTCCAACATCTGACATTATTAAAGCTTCTTCCAATTCTTCTAATAATTCTTCATCTACTTTTCTAAATGTACTAAATACATTATTTACTTTATCATTAAATGATTGCTTTGTTTTGCTTAATCCTTGTTTTAATTTATCAAAAAATCCCATTTGCACTTTTCATGGCTTATTATAACTAACCATGTTCTCCCTTCTTAATTAAGATACATTATTTAGTATAACATAATTTTTTCCAAATGTGTATATTTAAGATTTAAATAACAAAAAAAATAATATAAATTCAAATAAAAATTAGTTTATAATCTTTTAATATAATCTTAAAGTTTTGTATTATCTTATAATTCCTTTATTGAATAATACCTTTCTATGGTGTATAATCATTTTGAAATAAATTTAGGGGGATTACTATTATGAAAAAAATACTATCGAATAATATTATGCATTATTTAATAATTGTTATAGTTGCTTTAGTAATGTGCATTCCTTTATTCCAACCTGGTATTCATACAGGTGATGATGGAGATTTTCATATTTCTAGAACTATTGGCACTATTGAACAAATATTAAATGGAAATAGTCCATTTATAGTTGAACGTTTTTCCCGTGATTTTGGTTTTGCATGGAATTTGTTCTATCCACCTATTTCAACTATAATTAATGTTGTATTTGCATTTCTAACTAACAATGTTGTGACAGCTATGAAAATATTTATTTTTCTTACATTTGTTTTATCTGGAATAACTATGTATCAATTAGTAAGAACCATTTCTAACAATAAATTTGCTTCTCTAATTGCTAGCATACTTTATATGTGTGCCCCATATCGTATGTTAAATGCATATACTAGGCTTGCTGTCGGAGAACTTGCTGGATTTATTTTTACCCCAATTGTTTTAAGAGGTGTTTATTTACTATTTGATGGAAAAACTGAAAAATCTTATATATATGTATTCGGAACTATTGGATTAGTACTTTCTCACAACATAAGTACATTAGTTACCTTTTTTATAGGACTTTTTTATGTATTTGCTAATATTAGAAAGCTAAAAGATAAAAAAATTTTTAAAAGTTTAATAATTTCTACTCTAATAATTATTCTATCTGTCTTGTTCTTCTATGGTCCTTTGGTAGAACAAATGTCTAGCACAAGTTTCGAGCTTTCAAGAAAAATGAATCCAGATAGCTTAGTTCAAAATAACGCCTTAAATCCATTAGAATTAATTTTTTCACATGTTAATGGAATTAGTGAAGAAGGACGCTTTTACAATATTGGAGTATTAATATTGTTTGGTTTAATAATTACGCCTTTTGTCTATAAAAAAGCAAAAGAAGTTCCTACTTATAAATTTATGTTTATCTCTGGAATTGTGTGTTGCATTTTTTCAACCTTCATCATCCCTTGGTATTACATGCCTAATCAATTACAAATGATACAATTTCCATGGAGAATGCTTGGATTTATAATATTCTTCTTCTCTATAATTACTGGAATAAACATTTCGCTTTTAATCAATTCCTTAATGGAAGAATGGCAAGAAAAGAGCAAAATTATTGGTAAAGTAGTCATTACAATTGTACTTGTTGCGTTTTCAGGTTTTTATGCTTTAAACTTTATATCGGACCTAGATTATCCTGTAAAAGATAATTCATATTACCAAGAACCTGAAATTATAGACTACACTTGGCAAGTTAGCAGGTATTCTTCTTATTTAGAATACTGGCCACAAAAAGCAATTGATAATTTTGATTACACTTTGAACAGAAATAATAATGTAGCCATTACTTCGGGAAATGTTAGTATATCAAATGAAAACAAAATTAATGGAATATTAGACTTTGACATAACAGATGTTCAAGAAAATACAATTATAGAACTTCCATACTTATACTATAAAGGTTATGTAGTAACCTTTACCCCAGCTAACTCTAATGAAAAAATAAATCTTGATGTAACTGAATCAAATAATGGATTTATACAAGTAAGCTTAGATTCATCTATGAATGGACATATAAATGTAGAATATCATGCAACTACACTTCATAAAATTTGCATAGTAATATCTTCTTTAACAATAGTTTGTTATATAATATACTTAATTATTATGCATTTTAAAAACAGGAAAAAATTATTGTCAAACGGTTGTCAACCGGGACGGAGATTTTTGACACAAAAACGAAATTTAAACAATTGTAACATAATTTTATAAATTTAAAATTAATTAATAAAAAATTAAATGGAGGTATAAAAATGGAATATAAAAAATTTAATAACACA
The DNA here is from genome assembly GCA_017886645.1 of Clostridia bacterium. GTDB lineage: Bacteria > Bacillota > Clostridia > TANB77 > CAG-508 > CAG-273. Next base: position 29,886 of record JAGHJM010000053.1, on the reverse strand, counting down.
ATAGTAGCAAGAATTGATAAAGGAGAAGAAATTTTAGAAAAGATAAAAGAAATTGCATTAAAGGAAAATATAACACTTGCTAATATTAATGCACTTGGTGCAACAAATGACTTTACTGTTGGAGTTTTTAAAACAGACGAAAAAAAATATTATTCTAACACTTTTAAGGGAAATTTCGAAATAGTTTCTTTAACCGGTACTATTAACACAATGAATGATGAATTTTACTCACATATACATATGAGTGCAGGAAATGATAAAGGTGAAGTATTCGGAGGTCATTTAAATAAAGCAATTGTAAGTGCAACTTGTGAAATGGTAATTAATATTATTGACGGAAAAGTTGACAGATATTTTGACGAAGAGATTGGATTGAATTTATTTAGTTTTTAAATAATTATAATATTATTTTTAAATTAAATATTATAAAATAAACATCACAACATACATTAAATCTATATCAAAATGCTTTAAATAATAGTTTGAATATTATAAGAAAGGAATAAAATTATGTTAGAAGTTGTTGGAACAATGTTTTTTAAAGATAAAAAATTGTTAATAGATAAACCTAGAAAAAGAGATACTTATCAAATGATTGGTGGTAAAGTAGAAAATGGAGAAAAACCTTTGCAAGCTGCTATTCGTGAATGCCATGAAGAACTTGGGGGAAAAGCAATATTTGATGAAAATAATTTTGAATTAGTTATGGATTTTGACGAAATTGCAACTAGTGACCCATCTAAAAAAATACATTTTTATGTTTTTAAGTATAATGGAAAGTTACATGGAGATTTAAGTATATCTGACGAAATTGAAAAATTTTTATGGTATGATACTTCTAGTATTAATGAACCACTGTCTAATACTTTAAAAAATGAGGTTATACCATATTGTATAAAAAACAACCTAATACAGTAAGTATTAGGTTGTTTTTTATTAAATTTATTATATCTAAATAATTATCTCTCTTCTTTTTCATTGCTATCATCTATTTCTGCTTCTACTATTTTTTTATTGTTTCCTTCCCCAATCGTTCTTACTCCTTTTGCATTTTCTTCTGGCTGTAATTTCCAAGACATTATTGCAACTTTTCTTTCTTGATTACCCACTACATCACTATATGGTGGTAATCTTTTTGTTCCTTTTATCTTTCTTTTTAACTTTTCAAATAAACTTTCAGTTCTTATTATATCACTAAGACTTTGGGTCAAATTACCATTCTTTCTTAGAATTTATTAATTCAGAAATATACCCTATTAAGCAATAAGGTGCTAAAATAAATACATATAATAAATGGTGCATATACAAAAGAAACTGTATGGACTTTAAAATTAAACGGAATTGATATGCAAGTATATGACTTAGGAATAAACTATTATAATGATTATATAAAGAGAATTAATATTCCTTGTGAGATAACTGGAGAAGAAATTATTAAAGAGATAAATTAGCTTTTTAATTAGAATAAAGTGGACACAATACCAAATAGGTTGTAGATTACACCCCATTCATGTTTATGGTGAAGGGCACGAAAGACCCTGATAATGCAGTTTGCTTTTGGTGTCTCGCACATTTCAACTTTGTTAGCTCCAACTGCTTCTTTAATCATTTTGAACACTGCTGTCAGGATCGCTTGATCTTCTGGAATTATGAATTTCTGCTTTTTTCCTTGCTTGTCGACGTAATAAAGTAAAACAACTTATGTACATTTATAGTTCATAAGTTGTTTTCAAATGGAGCCAATAAGCAGAATCGAACTGCTGACCTACGGGTTACGAATCCGTTGCTCTACCAACTGAGCTATATTGGCAAATATGTGTACCAAATACAAATTGTATTTGGTACATTTTATTATAACAAATTTTTATATTCTATTTAAAAATGTCTACCCTTTCTTGTTTTTTTAGGCTCATCATCTTCTTCATAATTATTTGAATTTCCTACTATATCTTGATAACTCTTTAAATATTCCTCTTTATTTTTTTCTTTCTCTTCTTTCATTTTTTCTTTTTCTGTTTTTTTGTTTTCGTCTTCTAAGTTTTTATTTGAAAAGTCATTCATATAATTATTAGTATAGTCTTCATCGTAGTATAATTCATCATCATCTTCGTCTTCATCATCATATTGACTATTTCTGTGATGCAAAACAATTAAAACAATTATTGCAATTATTATAACACCTGCTGCAATCATACATATTATTGTTAATATATTAAATCCTGATGTTTCATTTGTTGTAGCTACTGCTGTCTCTCCTACATTAGCTGTTAATTGATATGTAGTTACATTTTCGTCATCTGTTTTTACTATTATTGTAATTAAATTTGAGCCATCTTTTAAATCAGTATTTCCTGTTATCTCTACTGTAGCTCCTTCTACATCTGTTTCTGCTGTTATATCTAGTGATGTAGTACCTGTTGGTACATTTACACTATATGAATATACATCTGGATTAAAAGTTGGAGTTATATTATATCCATTAACTTCAAGTTTATTTAATAATATGGTTGTATTTTCTGTTTTATTTACTTTTATAGTATATGTAGATGCTTCACCATTATCTGGTGTAACAGTAATCTCTACTGTATTTTCACCTAATACAAAGTTTTCATTTCCTGTTATTGTAACTTCCGCGTTTTCATCTTCTGTAACAGCATCTATTTGTAATTCTGTTACATCTTCCCCTACATTTATAGTATATTCCATTGTATTTTTTTCAAATTCAGGTGTCAATGTACCAGGTGTAACTGTTAATCCACTTAATAAATTACTTGCTGTTTCTTCTGGTTTCTCTGTTGTTAAGTTTTCTGAGTATATATATGCAGTTGAGCCATTAAATGTTACTCTACTCCAGCCATTATCACCTCTACCTGTTCTTGTAACACTTTGACCTTCCGAAAGTGATCCAATAACTTCACTACTTGTTGACCAGCTTCTTCTAACATTTAAACTTCCTGTTGCATAAACAGTTTCGTTTACCTCTGTAAAGCTTGGTGTACTTGATGTGTTACTTCCTGAATTTCCAGCATTACCAGATCCTGAATTGTTATTTGATTCTGAATTATTATTTGAACCCGAGTTAGAACCTGAGCCTGTATTCGAACCAGAGCCAGTATTACCTCCTGAAGTTTCTTTTTCTCTAACTGTTATAGTAACAGATCTATTTACACTATCACCTTCTGTTTGAGTTTCATCTACGACTGTTCCAGTTAAGTTAATAGTATATGTTCCTGCAGTTTCTGGTGTAAATGATACAGATTCTGTAAAATTTTCATTTACTGCATCTTGTGAAAAATCAACAAATGATGTACGAGATATTCCATCTCCTTCTACATACAAATTATAAGAAGCTGCTGTTACGTTAACATTTATTGTTACTGTAGTTCCTACTTCAACTGATGTACTACTTGCACTTATAGAAGCTGAAGCCGCCTCAACTCTTACAGAAAAAATCATTGTTAACAATAAGATTATACTTAAAATTAGCCCTATTTTTCTTTTTAATTTCATATTTTATACCTCCAAATTTATATTGAAATACTACCTTTTCCAATCAAAAATCTTTGTATTGCTAATATGTCTGCAGAATCTATATTATTATTATTTGTAGTATCAGCCGCTTTTTCATACGCACCATCTAAAGTTCCTTTACCTATTAAAAGTCTTTGTATTGCCAGTATATCTGCAGAATCAGTTATTCCATTTCCTGTCGTATCACCTTTTTTTACAATTGTATAAGTTTTATTATTTATTGTAACTGTGTAACCTGTTCCCACATTTGTTTTTCCAGTAATTTGTTTTCCACTGCTATCTTTTACAACTGCACCGCTATAAGCACTAACTATTGTATTTACATTTGATACAGCATCACATATAACATTTCCAGATTCCATTTTTACTTGATCATTTTTACTTGGAATATCGTCATCTACTGTATTTTCTTCATCTATTGGCACTATATAATCTTCGTTGTCATCCCCTCTTGCTACATATCCTATAACACCACCTGATGTAGTAACCTTATCCCAAATATATCCATTTGCATTTGAAGCATTTTTCTGAGTTCTAGTTAAAATTTCTCCTTGATAAGCTACTGTTAAAACTTTTGAAGATGTTCCAGGACTTTCTCTAACTTTAACTCCTAATTCATCTACTACTTTAACTTTATCATATTCAGAACTACTGCTGTTATCCCATTTTTCTATATATCCTGATCCAACATATCCTTGTCTACCATCTGGAAGCTTTACTCTATACCAACTTTCTCCGTCTACATTTGGATATTTATCTTTTTCTATTACAGTAAGTTCTTGTCCTGGAGATAATGTTTCTATTATTGTAGTATTTGTAACTCCTGGTCCATTTCTAAAGTTGGTATATGCTGTAACTACATATTGTTCACTACAGTTTGTAATGTCATCAATTTGCGTAAGATAATTTCTTACAACATATCCTTTTCTTCCATCTTCTAAAACTACTTTATCCCAGTATCTCATAAATCTTCCGTCTGGATCTAAAGTTTGAGACAATTCTATCCTTAATATTTTATCACCTTTATTTAGCTTTGCAATTTCGTTTCCTTCTCCTTTTCCATCCATTACACGTACATTATCTGCATTAATTTCAACATTTTGTGTAACTATTGAATTTGAACCTGGAAGCTCACATCTTTGTTCCGGCATATTTTCAAATACTGGAATAGAGAACACATAATGTGCATCTTTTCCCAATCCCATTTTGTTATATGTATTTTTTATTTCTTGTCCCTCTGTTTTTGATGCAGAAACATTTGTCATATATTGATGCCAATATAAGTCACCATCACTATCGTCTACATCAAATTTTTGCAAATATAAAGTATTTTGTCCATAACCAATATATTCGTTTTTTACAAATTCTGCTCCTCCTACAATTGCTTTTTCTGGATCTGTCCAACCCTCTTTTTTTGCTTTTTCCAACGCATTTTTTATAATATTTGCTGTTGAACTTCCAGTTGCACCAATATTATAATAATTATAATATCCTGCATATCCATTATTATATGTACCTTTTCCATCACCTGTTGCCGTCTCCGTTGCATTTCCAGCACCTTGTTCTTGTCTTATTCTTGATGCTAAATGGTATGGGCTTACATTAAATTCTTCTCCTGCTTCAATTATTACTTGAGCATAAGTTTTATTTATAGTTTTTTTACTTCCATCTGTTGCAGTATAGCTTATTTTTCCTTGTAAATAATTACAATCAGAAATAATATATTCTACACCTTCTTCATTTTGTATATCACTATTATAGTTTAATACTTCAAATTGAAAAATATCATTTGCATTTAATGAATTTCTTGGATCCATATAATATGAAACTGTTGCTGAAGAAGCACAATACCATCCTTTTTCATATTGTTTGTTTTTACATACTGGACAAATCCAGTCTGAAGAACTATTTGAAGTCAAATTTCTTCCATGATGTGCAGTCGTTTCATTTTTTATTACTTGATTCCAATCTAATCCTGTTTTTAATATTTTAAATTCACTGTTTGGGAACTCTTTTTTTAGTTCATCTATCAACTCTTGATAACCTGGATATTGGCTAAAATCATCTGATGCCGCATTTGAAACATTTGTAAATAAGAATATAAATATATATGAAATTAAAATAATACTTATTATTATATAAACCATTTTATTTAAAATCATTTTATTGTTTTTCTCTAAAATGTCTTTCAACACTTTTCCTCCTTTTGTGTCATTTTTTTCACATAAAGTATATCATTCCTCATTATTTTAGTCAATTAGTTTTAAAAAATATCTTACATCTATTTTTCATAATAATCGATACTTTTTTGTTTTATTAATTAATATCTTTATGTTAAATTATTTACTATTGTATTATTTCTCTTATAATGTTATAATAGTTATGTATACTTCTCTAAAGGAGGGACAGCAATGAGCTATGGAAAGAACATGCGAGCTTGGGAGGCCAACAAAGATAGAATAGAGGAAGAGCGCTGGCTAGACCAGCTGTCCTCCGCCATTCTATCTAAAAACCGTCAGCGTGTCCGGTCCTTAATGGTTACCGGAATTGTTGAGGATTATAGTTTTCCCGATTTTACTCCGGGGACTTGGCAAAGCGAGCTATACCAGCAGGTTCTTGAGGAAGAATCATAAGCTCTAACCCACACAACCACATCTCCGTTTTATTGGAGATATGGTTGTTTTATATATTGATTTCAAATCTCCATTAATATAAAATATAGAAAGGTTTTTATTTTAAATTAGTATGAAAGAATTTATTGTAAACTCTAAATTTAATAATAGAAAATTACAAAACTTTATATATACGCAAATTCCTTCTATCACTTCCTCTATGTTTTACAAAACTTTGCGAAAAAAAGACATTAAAGTAAATGATATTAGAATTAATGAAAATATTATTTTACATGAAGGCGATAATATAAAAGTTTATATTGATGATAAATATTTATCCTCTTCTTTTACTCCAGATATTATCTATGAAGATAAAAATATCTTAATTATAAATAAACCTGCTGGAATCGAAGTAGTCGGAGAAAATAGCTTAACTAATAATTTAATAAATTACTATAAAAGTTCAAATAATAAATATTGTATTTCTCCATGCCATAGGCTTGATAGGAATACAACAGGTTTAATATTATATGCCAAAAATGAAGAAGCATTAAATACTTTACTAAAAAAATTTAAGAATCATGAAATTGAAAAACATTATAAAGCTATGGTATATGGTATTCCACATAAAAAAACTGCCACATTAAATGCATACTTATTTAAAGATAATAAAAAATCTTTAGTATACATTTCTGATACTCCAAAAAAAGGATACGTTCCAATTGAAACCAAGTATAACATTTTAAAATATGATATTAAGAAAAATTTTAGTATTTTAGATGTAGAACTTTTAACAGGAAAAACTCATCAAATACGTGCACATTTAGCACATATAGGTTACCCAATTATTGGTGATGGAAAATATGGTAAAAATGAAATTAATAAAAAATTTGGTCATAAAGTGCAACAACTATGTAGCTATAAACTAAAGTTTAACTTTTTCACTGATTCTGGCATATTAAATTATTTAAATGGAAAAGAATTTATATTAAATAAAAATTTAATTTAGTTTTCTGTATAATAAGTTTTTAATCTTTCTATCAAACGATTTTAGTCTTCATTCATTTTAAAAGGTTAAAGCATAATAAAAAATATAAAGTATAAAAATACTTTATATTTTTTTGTTTATTTAATTAATTCTTGGAACTCTTCTGCTGAGATAATCTCTTTTTCCATTAATCTCATAGCTACTTTATCTAACTTATCCATATTATTTTTTATAAGTTTTTGTGCCTTACTATAGGCATCGTCAAGCATTATTTTTACTTCAGCACCAATTGCATCACCAAACTTTTCTCCCAACATTTGTAGCTCATATGGATCTTTCTCTGTATCTATATAAATTGGTCCTAAAGAATCACTCATTCCATACTTAATTATCATATCTTTTGCAATTTGTGTTGCAACTTCTATATCATTGCTAGCTCCTGTAGATATATCATTTAAAGCTATTTTTTCTGCTGCCCTACCCCCTAATAAAGAAATTAGCTTTTCTTCCATTTCAGTTTTTGATACATAATATTTATCTTCATTTGTCTTGTACATTGTATATCCACCAGCAACACCTCTTGGTATTATAGATACTTCTTTTATATCTTTTTGTGTTTCTAATTGGCTACTTACAATTGCATGCCCAGCCTCATGATAAGCTGTTAATTTTTTATCTTTGTCAGAAACAATTCTACTATGTTTTTCAAGTCCAATTGTAACTTTTTTATTTGCATCTTCTATATCTTTGTTTGTAATTGCTTTATGTTTATTTATAGTAGCTATAATTGCTGCTTCATTTAAAATATTTGCAAGTTCTGCACCAGTATATCCTGCTGTATCTTCTGCAATACTTCTTAAATTTATGTCTTTCGCAAATTTTTTACCTTCTGCATGAATTTTTAATATAGCTTCTCTTCCATTTAAGTCTGGAAGTGCAATATTTATTTGTCTGTCAAATCTTCCTGGTCTAAGTAATGCTTTATCTAACATTTCTGGTCTGTTTGTAGCTGCCAAAACTATAATAGTTTCTTCTGTATCAAATCCATCCATTTCTACTAATAATTGGTTTAATGTTTGATTGTTTTCTGATTCAGCTCCACTACTACTTGTTCTTCTTGAGCCTATTGCATCTATTTCATCTATAAATACAATACATGGTGCTATTTTTTTTGCTTTTTCAAATAATTTTCTTACTCTTGATGCTCCTAAACCTGCAAACATTTCTATAAATTCAGAACCACTCATAGAAATAAATGGAACATTAGCTTCGCCAGCTATTGCTTTAGCTATTAATGTTTTTCCTGTACCAGGTTTTCCACATAGTAAAACTCCTCTAGGTATTTTTGCTCCCATTTCATAAAACCTATCTGGATTTTTCAAAAAGTCAACAATCTCAATCATTTCTTGTTTTTCTTCATCCAATCCAGCTACATCATTAAAAGTTATTTTAGATTTAGTTGTTTCTGCGTCATATACTTTTCCTTTATCACCTAATCCTTGTAGTTTGAATAACATTATAAACAGAATTACTAAAAGTATAGTTGGTAAAAGTGTAAATAAATTTTCAAATATAGTTAAGAATGCATTTTGCTTTTTTTGCTCTAAATGAATTTCATTTCCTTCTTCCACTTTATTTTGTATTAATTCAATAAAAGCTTGAGTACTTGGTATTATACCTGTTTTTTCTTCTGTTTCATTTTTTAATTTAACTTTTACAGAAGTACTTCCAACAGTCATTTCTATACTTTCTACATTTCCATTATTTATTTCCTTTATTAAATCTGTATAGGCTATTTCTTGGTTTTCGTTTTTATTAGATGATGTTACAAAATATATTGTTAACCCTGCCGCAATTAATATAAGCACTATAGTTGCAATAATTAAATATATATTCTTATTTTTATTGTTTTGTTTCTTTTCGTCTTCTTTCATCTTAATTTTCCTTTACTGTAATTTAGATTTTATGGCTTAAATCTATAAACCTGCCGGTTCTTCATCATTTCCAGAGTTTTTATTTTTCTCTTTTTTTTCTTTCTTTTCTTCTTCTTTTTGTTTTCTCTTTTTTTCATCTTCCCTTTTTAGTCTTTCTCTCTCTTCTGCTTCTTTTTCTTCCTGCTTTTTTCTTTCCATCTCCTGTCTTATTTTTTCTTGTTCTGACATAATTTTATTTAATTCTATTTGTCTTTTTATTAAATCACTTCTTATTATTAAAATTGAAGCTATTACATAAATACTAGCTATAGCTGTGTACATTACTTGGAAATATTCTATTGTAAATCCTGTAAGTGTATTTACAATAATATAAGCTAAGTTTAATATTATTGGTAATGTTAAAGCATATATAGAAATATTATATGATGCAGAAAATTTTAATCTTACTCTTGAAATAACTGATGTTATATAAGCTAAGATAGATAATAAAATTGCATCTATTAAAACTGTTGGGAAATATACTAAAAATAGGTATACAGTCATTGACAAATAAAACGATATATATATATTAATTACATTTCTTCCTTCTAGCATATCTATAATGTCTGCTTTACTTATTTCCTGAATATTATACTGTGTAGCTATATCATTATAGAACATTGTAGTAGTTATACTACTCATTTCTGTTTTAGTTATAATCTTGTCTTTTAACAATACTATTCCATTTGTATAGCCTTTTATTTGTTCTGTATAGTTATTAATTTCCTCTTCTGATAAGTCTCTAGTATCTATAATTATACTTCCAACTGGTGATTCCTCATTTTCAATAATAATTGGCTTGTCCTTATCTTTTGATGGAACTATATTTAAGGTTCCATCTTGAAATTGTATTGTTTCTATTTCATTATTAATATAATTTTTTACTTCTCCTAAAGTTATAGAGAATTTGTAAGTTATTGCAATACTTGCAAGTAATGCAAATATTATCATCAATATAAGTACATATATTATTGATTGTCCAATTTTCTGTGCAGCCAACTGTGCATAATCTTCAAATTTAAATATACTAATTTTCAATTTCTTAAAAAAAGATATTTTTTCTTTACTTTCCACAATGTCCTCCCACTATTTTTCCAGAAAATTCTATATTTTCTTTACAATCATTCCTTCTTTTGAATCTTCTACTTGATATCCTTTTTTTACTAAGATATCTCTTATTTCGTCTGATAATTTCCAATTTTTTTCTTGCCTTGCTATTTTTCTTTTTTCAATTAATTCTTTTATTTCTTCTGGAATTTCTATATTTGACTGTTTTTCTAAATATCTTTGTGAATTTTTTATATCTAATCCTAAAACTTGGTCAAATTTTTCTAATAATTCAGCATATTTTTTAGATTTTTGTTCACTTCTTACTATATCCCAAATTATTCCCATAGCAGCAGGAATATTCAAGTCATCATTTATTGTTTCCAAAAATTTAGTTTCATATTCTTGTATTATTTCATTTTTTACTTCATCTTCTCCCTTTAAGTGTTTTAAATATCCTTCTCTTAGTCTATTTAAAGCTTTTTGAGATGATAGTGCTCCGTCAAAAGTAAAATTTAATTTTGTTCTATAATGTGCAGAATAGCAAAATAATTTATAAGCTAATGCTTCTATTCCTCTTTCTGCTAATTGAGAAATTGTATATACATTTCCCAATGATTTAGACATTTTCCCTCCATCAACCTGTAAAAACTCTACATGCATCCATAATTTGGCATGTATTTTTCCTGTTGCTCCTTTAGCTTGCGCAATTTCATTTTCGTGGTGTATAGGAATATGATCCACACCTCCTGTATGTATGTCAAATTCTTCTCCTAAATATTTATTTCCCATTGCTGTACATTCTAAATGCCATCCCGGATATGAAAGTCCCCATGGGCTTTCCCATTTCATAATATGATTTTCAGGTGCTTTTATCCATAAAGCAAAATCATATGGATTTTTCTTTTCTGGATCTACATCAACTCTTGCTCCTGCTATTTGTTCATCCATCTTTCTATTTGATAAAACTGGGTATTTGTCTAATTTTGAAATATCAAAATATATTCCCTTACTTGTTTCATATGCATAACCATTTTCTATAATTTTCTTGACATATTCTATCATTTCTGGAATATGATCAGTAGCCTTTGCAATAATTTCTGGAATTTCTATATTTAAACTTTCCATGTCTTTAAAAAATGCTTCTGTATAAAATTTTGCAATATCATATGGATTCTTCTTTTCTCTTTTAGCCGCTTTTTCCATTTTATCTTCACCTTCATCTGCATCAGATTCTAGGTGTCCTACATCTGTTATATTCATAACATGTTTTAAATTATATCCATTATATTTCAATACTCTTCTTAGGTTATCCATAAAAATATAAGATCTAAAATTTCCTATGTGGGCATAGTTATAAACTGTTGGCCCACATGTATATATTCTTACCTCATTTCCTATTAAAGGCTTAAAATTTTCTTTTTTTCTTGTTAATGTATTATATAGTTTAAGTTCCATAGTTCCCCTTTCTTCTTACTATGTAGCAGGAGTATTATTCACTTCATTTCCTGTATTTCCTCCATCAACTGTATTATTATTTCCACCTGCTGAATTTTCTATTTCATTTTCTGGCTCATCATCTCCATTATCGTCGCCACTACCTCCACCAGAAGGATCTTCTGAAGATTGATTTTCTTTCTTATTTACAACTAAAGTAATGCTTGTTCCCTTAGCTACTTTTTCATTAGCAGCTACACTTTGTGAAATAACTACCCCATCAGTTAATGATATATCTGACTTATATGTCACTGTTATAGTTAAACCCGCTAAAGCTGTTCTTGCTTCTGCTTCTGTTTTACCTACTACATTTACTACATTTACCATATTATCACTAGTATGTTTATCACATGTTTCAGTAGGTTTGTTATAGCTTGTTCCACCTATATTTTTCCATGCCGCATTTGTTTCCTTTTCTGGTCTTACTGTAAATACTTTTTCTTCTGTCTCTGGACAGAACTCTGTTGCTAATTTACCTGTTTCCTTACATACTTTTACTTCGTCATGTCCCTCACAATATCCAGGAACTGTTCCTGTTGCAAATATTTCTACATATCTATCTGTACAACTTTCTGTTGCTAGTTTTCCAGACTTTCTACATATTGTTGCCTCTCTAATTCCATCTGGCTCTTCGAAACTTGCGTCTTCTAAATCTGCATGTATATCTTCCATTATTCTAGCCCAAATTTGCTGGGCAGCATTTGCATTTGCATCTCTAACAACTTCTGGATCATCATATCCAACCCAAGTTGCTGCTGAATAATATGGTGTTATACCGCAAAGCCATTTATCTTTCTTATCATCAGTTGTTCCTGTTTTAGCTCCAACATCCATTCCTGATATATCACACATGTAAGCAGTACCTCCTGAGGCTGTAACTACGTCTTGTAGTATATCAGCTATAATATATGCTGTTGTTTCTGACATAACTCTTCTTGTTTCTTGAGTTGATTCTAATACCGTATTTCCATCCCTATCTACAACTTTTGTATAGAATGTTGGCTCTGTATATTCTCCACCATTAGCAATTGCTTCATATGCAGCTGCCATTTCTAATGGTGTTGCACCATTAGTTAATCCACCTAAGGCTAATGATAAATTGTTATCTGCATCTTCATCTATATGTGCTAATCCTAAATCTTGTAAGTAGTCTATTGCTGTTGATGGTCCTACATTTGATAAAATTTTTGTATTTACAACATTTGACGAAACTACCATTGCTCTTCTTACTGTAATTAGACCCATATAAGAGCCAACATTTTTTGGTTGGTGTCCTCCTCCAAAGTCTGTTAAAACATCATCATAAACTGTTGCGGCTGTAACTATATCATTTTCAAGTCCTGCTATTAAGTTTAATGGTTTTATAGCAGAACCCGTTTGTCTTACCGCCTGTGTTGCTCTATTACTTCCTGTAGCATTAACATCTGTACCAAGTCCACCCATACAACCTACTACTTGACCTGTTTCATTATCTATTATAATCATTCCAGATTGTGTATGAGCTTTATTTTCCTTTGGTCCTCCTTCTTTTCTTGCATAATATATATACTCATCTTTTACATATTCTTCTTCCATTCTTTCTTGTATCTCTGTATCCTGAGTTGTATATATTGTATATCCTCCAGAAGCTAACATATTTCTTGCTACTTGATAATCTACATCTTTTAATTCTGCCAAATCTTTAGTTGCTTCGTCTATTGCTGCAGCTGTATGATATGACATTTGTGTATCATTAGTAAATTCGCCTTCTTTAAAATTAAGCCCTGCATCTACTTCAGCTACGGCTTCATTATATAGTCTTTCAGCCTCTTCTGCATCATCACTAATTCTATTTTGATCTTTCATCTCTGCTAAAACTGTTTTTGTTCTGCTTTTTATTGCTTCTGCTACTTCTTCGTCTCCTTCATTCCAAAATGGATTATAACTATTAGGTGAATGGTTAATTCCTGCTAAAAATGCAGCCTCTGCCAAACTTAAATCTTTAGCTGATTTAGAGAAATAATATTTAGCACCATTTTCAACACCACATATAGTTCCCCCACCAACATATATTATATTCAAATATTGTTCTAATATTTGTTGTTTTGTAAGCATTTGCTCTATTTGGTATGCTCTAGACATTTCTCTTATTTTTCTTGTAACTCCAGCTAAACCGGTGTCATCTTGATCATTCATTAAGTTTTTTGCTAATTGCTGTGTTATTGTACTTCCTCCATAAGATGATTTTCCTCCTCTTAGCACATATTGAATAGTAGCACTTAATGTTCTTGAAATATCTATTCCAGAATGCTCATAAAATCTTTTGTCTTCTATAGCAACATACGCATTTGGAAGATATGGCCCCATCTCTGAGTATGTAATAATTTGCCTATTTACATCTCCTGATGACAAGTCAAATATTTCGTTACCATCTCTATCTAAAACTTTTGAATTATTATGTCCTATGATTAAATCTTCTTTTGTAAGTTTTAATTTATCACTAAAGAATATACCTGCAACTATGCCTGCACCTATTAAACATGCAAGTAAGAAGATAATAAATACTATCAATAAAAATCTTTTTAATTTTGAATGTTTTTTCTTCTTTTTACCTTTTTTGCCTGTCGAATCCAAACTTTCTTTTATTTCTTCATTTCTTGTTTTTGCCTTTTTCCCTTTTTTTGGTTCTTCTTTTACTACTTTATACTTTTTAGTCTTTTCCATATTCTTATTACTTTTATTCTTTTGCGTATTTTTTTTATCTTTTTCAGTACTCATTTTAAAATTTCCTCCTTAGGGTATTTTAAACAAACTTATTATATAATATATTATTTAAAATTAAAAGTATTTTAAGAAATTTTTCAGAATTCCTACATATAAATTACACATAAATTCGGGCGGGTCATATTGAACCCGCCCGAAAATTAAGACTCGTATATAAATATTGGCATGTCGTAATTTATATTTTGGAACATAATCTCTGCTGCGTCATGTGGAAGATTAATGCAACCATGAGACCCTGAAGTTTTATAAATGCTACCTCCAAATTCATCTCTCCAGTTAGCATCATGGAATCCATATCCTCTGTAGAAAGGCATCCAGTACATAACCCAAGATGCATACGTTTTGTTATCTGTTAATACCGTATCCGTTACCTTATTATTTAAGAAAAACACTCCTGTTGGAGTTGAATGCACCCCATCTGTACCTGTTACGCAGTCAGTTTCTAATATACATTCTCCGTTAACATACAAAAACACCTTTTGACGAGTAATGTCCACTTCAACCCAACTGCTTAACTGTTCATTTACTGGGCTTCTGGAGTATATCGGTTTTGTATCAATCACTTTGTTATTCCCTAATTGACTTATAATCCACTCTTCTTGTTTTTCTTCATCCAATATAGGAGTTTTTGCTTCCATTGATGGAACTTGTACATAACCTACTCCGGTTGCGTAGAAGCGTATATATTCATTCGCATTATTTATCGCATTCTTTAAGTTTTCAATAAATGTGGGTAAATTCCCTTCAATGTCAACTGAATAAACGCCATCTTTCTCCACAACCCAATCTTTCATAGTATTGCTATCTAAAGTGTATATGCTTCCATCTGCTAATTGAAAATTTATTGTTGTATTTAATATCCTATTTATCTCTTGCTGTTGTCTTACAAGCTCAGTATTATTTGACCGCACATCTGGTAAACAGTACATTAACCTTTCCATATCTAGTGTATGGTTTGGATTTCCGCTCTCCTTCAGGAAGTTAATGACAAAATCACAAGCCTCATCAAATTCTATCCAGTGTCCTTCAACTTCTGGTACTATTACCATTTTTTCCCCACGTAACTCCAGAAATGCATTTTGTGGTTTAGTCATATTTTCTTCTTGCAATTCGGGAATTGCACTTAAATAAGAAATTACTTTTTCTTCATCAACATTTTTGTCCGTTAAAAAGTATTCTACTTGCGGATTACTATACTGATTTTGCATAATTTCTTCTAGTGCTCCCGTTCCATTTAATGTTACATCAAACTGTCCATATGTTGCCGTATATTCTGCTTTAAGAAACTTAAAAGTTATTTTTTGATTTTGCATCTCCTCTTCAATTTTCTTTCTTGCTTGCTCTATTGTTAACTGCGAACAATCCACTCCTTGGATGAAAGTACCTTCTCGAAAATGCGTATTCACATAATGAAAAGTTGTTATAGCCAATATCGTAAGTGCGATAAAGAACATAATTACAAAATGCAATAACCAACTTTTCTTTCTATAGCTTTTCTTTTTTCCTAAAGACCGATTCCGTGCCATGTATATATACCCCCTTAATTCTCAAAATGTTAATGTAATGACTTGACTTTAACTATTCTAAATGTGACACGCAAATATTATATCACTATTAACATAAAATGTCAAAATGGTAACTTACATATTATGGCATTTCATATATTCTATTATTTCATTTACATTAGTTACAAGTATTGCTCCCTGCTTTATTAGTTCATTTGTATTATACGAATATTCACTTGTTATATTTCCTGGTATGCAAAAAATATCTTTTCCATAATCCAAGCTAAAGTCTACTGTTATTAAAGTCCCACTTTTCTTTTTTGCCTCTACAACCAATACTCCATTAGAAAGCCCACTTATAATTCTATTTCTGGCTGGAAAATTCTTTTTTTCTGGTTTTTCATTAATATTATACTCTGTTATTATTGCTCCACCATATTTTAGTATTTCTCTGCATAATCCCAAATTTTCCTTTGGGTAGATATTTTTTAGTCCGCTTCCTAAAACTGCTATAGTTTTTCCTTTAGCAGAAACAGCTCCCAAATGTGCATAAGAATCTATTCCTCTGGCTAAACCACTTATAATAACAATTCCTTTTTTAGCAAGTTCATATCCAAAATTATATGCCATACTAGCCCCATACTTACTGCAAACTCTAGACCCTATTATTGCTATACTATCACTATCTAAAATTTTTCTATTTCCTTCAATATAAATTTGCTTAGGGCTATCATAAAGTTGTTTAAGTTTTTTAGGATAATCATTATGTTCTTTTTTTATTATTTCCATATACTTCTCATATTCCTCCTTAAATAATATAAAAAAGGGCTTATAAAATAAGCCCCCTATTGTATAATACTATTAATTTTTTTGCCTTGTTGCAGCTTCTATTACATTATTCATAAGCATTGCCACAGTCATTGGTCCAACTCCTCCTGGAACTGGAGTTATATATGATGCTTTTTTCTCTACGTTTTCAAAATCCACATCTCCGACTAATTTTCCCTGCTCATTTCTGTTTATTCCAACATCAATAACCACAGCTCCATCTTTCACCATATTTTCTGTAACAAATTTTTGTCTTCCTACTGCTGCAATTAATATATCTGCATTTTTACATATCATTTCTAAATTTTTTGTTTTTGAATGACAAACTGTAATGGTTGCATTTCTGTTTAATAAACATTGTGATAATGGTTTTCCAACAATATTACTTCTTCCTATTATAACTGCATTTTTTCCATCTATTGGAATATTGTACTCATCTAATATTTTAATAACTCCTAGCGGTGTGCATGATACAAAGCACTCTTCACCTATTGCTAATTTTCCAACATTTATAGGATGAAACCCGTCTACATCCTTTTTGTAGCTAATTTTGTTAAAAGCCTCTCTTATATTTAGTGGTTCTGGTATTGGACTTTGAAGTAAGATTCCAGATATATCTTCTCTATTATTTAATACTTCTATTAAGTTTAGTAAAGTTTCCATATTAGTATTACTTGGTAATAAAAACTCTTCAAAGTCTATTCCAATTTCATTACAAGCCTTACTTTTATTTTTTACATATACTTGTGATGCTTTATCATCTCCTACCATTATAACTGCAAGTTTTGGATAAATATTTTTATTGTTTAAATCCTTTACCTTTTCTTTTAATTCTAGTCTTATTTTTTTTGCTAGTGCCTTTCCATCAATTATCGTAGCCATACTTCCTCCTTTAATTATAAACCATAATTTTTCATATTATCAAGTATTTTTTGACGACTCTTTTCTACATATTTTGCTATATTTTCTTCTGTGAGTCCATATATTTCTTCTATTTCTTCTATCTTTCCATGTTTTATAAATCTATCTGGATAACCAAACTCTTTAACTTCCACTCCTTCTATACGTTCTTTTTGAATAAGTTCTATTATGCTTGTTCCTAATCCTCCATTTAAAATTCCATCTTCTATTGTTATAACGTTTCTTGTTTTTTCTATAGAATTTAAAATTGTTTCTTTATCAAGTGGTTTTAAAAATCTAGCATTTATAATATCAGAAGTAATACCCATCTTTTCTAATTTTTTGCCAACTTTTTGTGCCAAAGATACCATTTTTCCTATAGCAATAATAGATACATCTTCGCCTTCATTTAATAACTCAGCCTCTCCCTTCACAATTTTATTATGAATTAAAAACTTTTCCTTTCCTTCTCCTCCTCTTGGATATCTAATCACAATCGGTCCATTATATTGTATAGCATAATTCAACATCTGTTTTAACTCTATAAAATCTTTTGGTGCCATTATTGTTAAATTTGGTATAATTCTAAAAAACGCTAAATCAAAAATTCCCTGATGTGTTTCTCCATCGTTTCCTACAATACCAGCTCTATCAACACACATTACTACATGGAGTTTTTGTATACAAATATCATGTATAACTTGATCATAGCCTCTTTGATAAAATGAAGAATATAATGGAATTACAGGTATTAATCCTTCTTTTGCCATTCCAGCAGCCATTGCTAAAGCATGTTGTTCTGCAATTCCTACATCAAAAAATCTATTTGGATATTTTTCTGCAAATTTTGTAAGACCTGTTCCATCTTTCATTGCTGCAGTAATTGCAACAACCTTTTGATTGTTTTCTGCTATTTCTACAAGAGAGTTTCCAAACACTTTAGAATAATCTTCTTGTTTTTTTCCTTTTGCTTCTCCTGTTTCTATATCAAAAGGTCCTGTAGCATGAAATTTGTCTGGCATACTTTCTGCTGGTAAATACCCTTTCCCCTTTTTTGTAACCACATGAATCAATATTGGTCCAGATAAGTTCTTTGCCTTGAAAATAATATCTTCTAATTTTTCTATATTATGTCCATCAACTGGTCCTAAATATTTGAAACCCAAATCTTCAAAAAACATATTACTTAAAAATAATTGTTTAATTGAATATTTTATTTTTCTTATTAATTTTACAACTTTTTTCCCTACATATGGTACTTTTAGCATATTTCTTTTTATATAATTATTTGACTTATTATAACTTTTTCTCGTTCTTACTTTTGTTAATAATTCAGAAAGTCTTCCAACATTTTTTGAAATGCTCATTTCGTTATCATTTAATATAACAATTAAATTTGTCTTTGTAAAACCAATATCATTTAATGCTTCGAAAGCCATTCCTCCTGTTAAAGCTCCATCACCTATAACAGCAACAATGTTATTTTTTTCGCCTTTTATATCTCTTGCTCTTGCCATTCCTGCTGCAACAGAAATAGAAGTACTACTATGTCCTGTGTCAAAAGAATCATATTCCGATTCTGTAGATTTTGGAAAACCTGCAATTCCATTTAGCTTTCTTAAAGTACGTATTTTTCCTTTTCTTTCTGTTAAAATTTTGTGTACATATGTCTGATGCCCTACATCCCATATAATTTTGTCATATGGAGTATTTAAAATGCTATGCAATGCTATTGTAAGTTCTACAACCCCAAGATTAGAGGCAAGATGTCCACCTGTTTCTGATACAGTCTTTATTAATAAATCCCTTATTTCTTTCGCAAGTTCATGCTTTTCTGTAATATTTAACCTTTTTAAATCTTTAGGATTATCTACTTGATTTAAAATATGATACATACAATTCATCCTTTTTATAAATTTCAATTTATTATATCATATTTTTATTATATTTCTACTAAATTTATTGAAAAAATGAGTTTTTAATGTTAAAATAATATTGTTATATATAAAAATTACAATGTAAAGGAGAGAAATAAATGTACAAAGTTAAAAAAATTTTATTTACTGTAATCTTATTCTTATTATTAATATCTTTTACAACTTTTGTATCTGCTACTAATATTACATCAACTAATGAAGATATTACTACAGGAGATATGGTTACTGTTTTTGAATTAGTAGATAGAACATCTTGTACTATAGATTTAGGTACAATTGGAAGGTTTGAAAAGAAAGTTGCAAACTTTGATGCAACTGAAAGAAGTATTACTATAGAATTAAATTTAACAAATATAGCAGAAAAACAAGAAGATGTCATACAACCCTCTGAGTTATTTCTAGTAATTGACAATTCTAATAGTATGGTTGAAAATAATGTTGAATCAGGAATCACTAGAAAGCAAGCTGTATTAGATTCTGCACGTGAATTAGTTAATAACTTATATTCAGAATACCCAGACCTACAAGTTGGAGTTGTTAGCTTTTCTAGTACAGATGGTTCCGAAGGAACTCTTGCAGATGCAAATCTTGAGCAATCTTTAACAACAGATCAATCAGCAGTAGAAACTGCACTTTCTAATATAGAAGCCCAATCAGGTATAAGAACTAATATAGAAGCTGGTCTTACAATAGCACAAAATAATTTTTCTAGTGAAGATAATAATAAAATTTTAGTATTACTTAGCGACGGTGTTCCTAACAACGATATTCATGGAAACTTCTCTACATATTCTGGTGAAGTAGCGCAAAACACTAAAGCAAAATTAGAAGAAATTGATGCTAATGGTATATACATTATTGGTTCAATGATTGGTCTTAATGGTACTGCCATAGAACCAAGTACTCAAAGAACATATCAGTCTTTAGCAGAAGAAATTTTTGGTACAAATGAAAACCCAACAGTAGGACAATTCTTTTATATACCAGATTCAGAAATTGAATCTACTATTAAAGATGTAATATACGATACATTAGTACCTTCTACAGAAACAAAATTAAGAAATGTTGTTATTAAAGATTATTTTCCTCAAGAAATAGTTGATAACTTTAATTTCGAATATGTAGCTTCTCCTAATATAGGAAATGTTAGTACAGAAATTGATAGATCAGACAATAGTATTACTTGGACAATAGAAGTACTAAATGAAGGTGAAGTTGCTTCATTACAATATAAATTAATTTTAAAAGATGACTTTGATATTGAAATTGTTGATAAGATTTTACCTACTAACGAAAACATAGACATTACCTACAATGATGGCGAGCATGTAAGTTCTGACGATTCTCCTAGTGTAAGAGTAAAAATAGAAACTCCACCATCAAAAGAAGAAAATAATGTAATCAACAATGTAGAAATTAATACACCTATTAATAACACACCTGATAATACAATAGCTAAGGACCCTATTCCTCAAACAGGAATTAACAACTTTATTACAATAGCAATTATAATTGTCAGTGCTATAGCTGCAATAACATACACAGTATATATTATAAAATATAAAAATAAATAAAATATAAATAAAAAATAAAACCATTTTTAAATGGTTTTATTTTTTATTTATATTAATTATAGTAGTCTAAAATTTTATATGCATATTAGTTTCCATTTCCATTTGTTACACTTCTAAATGTTCTTCTCATGCTATTATTCCAATTTTTACTTTTTTCAGATAAACTAAATAAATCATCCTCATCACATTCTTCTTGCACTTTTTCTTCTAATTCTGGTATTAAGTTTCTAAAATTTAATTTTTCAAATACTGGTATTATATCACTATCCATTAATGAACAAATCGTATTTTTTTTATATCCCTGTTTCTTTATATAGTTTACAACACTTGGCACTAAATTATCCTTTAATCTATATTTCCATAGTTTTTCATCTATATATCTATAATCTTCTAAGCATGAATTCATAGCACATATTTCTTCTGGTGTATATTTTTCAATGTCATACTTAGAATCGCCCATCATTAATCCCCTTATTATGGCAAAGAATCTTCTCATTGGACCTACTTTTTCTACAGCTCTACTACTATGTCTATTTTTTCTCTCTATACTATTTATTATAACATCATTATAGCCATCTAATGCCTTCATAGCCTTATTAGTTTTTTCAATCATATCTTCAATTATAGCATCCCCAACTAAAGATGAAGTTATATAATTTTGTCTAAGTGGACCATAGTTTTCTACTTTATATGCAAAAATAGAAAGCTCATATTTTTTAAATTCTCTATTCATCTCTCCTACTTTATTATTCAAAGTAATACCTATATTAGGTAAGTCTGTATTTAGTCCATCGATGTCTTTTCCATTTGTTTGTACCATATCTACCACTTTTGAATATACTGAGCTTAATTCAGTAATACGATTAAAAACAATTTCTTTGTATCTTTCTTCAAATTCTTCTACTTTTCTTTCGTCCACAGCCATTTCTTACTCCTACTTATAAAAATGGTTGGGGTACTAGGATTCGAACCTAGGAAATGTCGGAGTCAGAGTCCGATGCCTTACCGCTTGGCGATACCCCAATATATTTTTAGCATTTTTATATTAGCACATTTTTATTTTCTTGTCAAAGGAAAAACGACATTTTAACCCAAAAAATAAAACGTTGATATATAGCCATTTTCAGGATATAGATGTGTCCCCAATTACCACATTTAGGTAATTAGGGACGTTTCCAAATTACCACGTTTCGGTAATTTGGAAACGTCCCTAATTGCAACCTAATTTATAATTTAAAACTCTTATTTTATTGCTTTTCTTCCTCTAAATACAGCCACATCTCCAAGTTCATTTTCAATATTCAATAATCTATTGTATTTAGCTACACGGTCTGTTCTACATGGTGCCCCTGTTTTTATTTGTCCTGCATTTGTAGCTACTGCAACATCTGCTAATGTTGTGTCTTCTGTTTCTCCACTTCTATGTGATACTACAGCTGTATATCCATTTCTCTTTGCAAGTTCTATAGCATCTAAAGTTTCTGTTAAAGTACCAATTTGATTTAATTTTATTAATATGCTGTTAGCTGTCTTGTTGTCAATTCCTTTTTGTAATCTTTTAATGTTTGTAACAAATAAGTCATCTCCAACAAGTTGTACCTTATCTCCAATTTTTTCTGTTAATACTTTCCATGATTCCCAATCTTCTTCTGCAAGTCCGTCTTCTACTGATATAATTGGGTATTTATTTACTAAGTCTACAATGTATTCTACCATTTCTTCTTTAGTTAAGAATTTATCTATTTTCCAGAAATAGTAGCCGTCTTTTCCTATTTTTTTAGCTTCATCATACATTTCTGTTGATGCTAAATCCAATGCTAGACATACGTCTTTTCCTGGTTCATACCCTGCTTTTTTTATTGCTTCTAATATAATTTGAATAGCTTCTTCTTCCCCAGATACATTAGGTGCAAATCCACCTTCGTCTCCTACTGCTGTTGATAATCCTTTTGATTTTAATACTTTCTTTAAATTATGGTATACAGAAACTCCCATTTCCATACATTCTGTAAAAGTTTTTGCTCCAACTGGCATAATCATAAATTCTTGTACACTTAAACTACTGTCTGCGTGTTTTCCACCATTCATTATATTCATCATTGGAACTGGTAACTCTTTTGCATTTACTCCTCCAATATAATTATATAAACTCATTCCTAATGAATTTGCAGCAGCTTTTGCAACAGCTAATGATACTCCAAGCATTGCATTTGCTCCTAATTTTCCTTTATTTTCTGTTCCATCTAATTCTATCATTGTCTTGTCTATTAAAGGTTGTTCATATACATTCATGCCTTCTATTTCTTTTGCAATTTTTTTGTTAACATTTTCTACTGCCTTTTGAACACCTTTACCCATATATCTTGTTTCGTCACCATCTCTTAATTCTACTGCCTCAAAGCTTCCTGTTGATGCTCCAGATGGAACCATTGCTACACCTGAAAAACCTCCTTCTGTAACAACCTCAACTTGTACTGTTGGATTTCCTCTTGAATCTAGTACTTCCAAAGCTTTTACTGACTTAATTTCTAAAAAATCTTTCATTATAATTACCTCCTAAAATTTTGTTAATCTATTTTTTTTGATATAATTTGACTTTTTACTGCATGTTTCTGTTCTTCTATTTGCTCTACATAAGTTTTCTCTTTTGGTTTAGGCTTTATTTCTTTCTTTTTTTGTTTCTTATATTTTTCCTTTTTATCACTTTTTACAATAGTATAAGTTTTCTTATCAATTTCTTTTTCATCTTCTACTTCATCATCCTCATAATCATAAATATAAGTTTCCTTTTCCTGCTTATATTGAATTATATTTGGAACATGATTTTTATATAAAGGTTCGGTATATATATCCTTTTTTATTTGTATATCTTCAGATAAATATTTCTTTATTATATCTCTTTCTGGCTTTTTAAAGCTTTCTAATGGTTTATCTAAGTTTTCATAAACCCATATTAAATGTCTATCAGAATTCGAATATTCTGAATGTCTTAAGTCATCATAACTATATTCAACTATAAATTTAAAATTTTCTATTTTTATAGTTAAATTAGTCCATATTTCTTCACCATCTTTTTTAAACAACTTTCTTAATTCTTTTATGGAATTATATAACTTTTCTACTAATTTTAAATACATCTCTTCTTCCAAGTTAAACTTATATGGAATTTCATATACATTAACAGGATTTTTCTTTAGTATTCCTTTTGGGTAATAATAAAAGTATAATTCCCCTGTTTGTAAATTGTTTATTTGATCTATTATAGATGCATATAAATAAATTTTATCCCACTTTTCAGGTATCATATAAAAAAGTTGTTTTTGTATTCTAGAATACATTGCTTTTATACCTGGGGTTGAAAGCAAGGATACCATCCCCTTCTAAAACTTATGTTACGCTTATTTTTCTATTAAAGTTTCTCCTGTCATCTCTTGTGGTTTGCTTAGTTCCATAATATCTAACATTGTTGGAGCTAAATCGGCAAGTCTTCCTTCTCTTAGTTTTACTCCTTCAATACCAACTAAAATTAAAGGCACTGGATTTGTAGTATGTGCTGTATGTGGCTCTCCTGTTTTGTAATCAATCATTTGCTCTGCATTACCATGGTCAGCAGTAATAATAACTACTCCATTTTGTTTTTCTATTGCTTCAACAACTCTTCCTACACAACCATCTATAGTTTCTACAGCTTTAATTGCAGCTTCTAAACTACCTGTATGACCTACCATATCTGGATTAGCATAGTTTAATATTATACTGTCATATTTTCCAGAATTAATAGCTTCCACAACATTATCAGTTACTTCCACTGCACTCATCTCTGGTTTTAAGTCATATGTTTCCACTTTTGGAGAAGGAACTAAGATTCTGTCTTCTCCTTCGTATTTTTTCTCTTCTCCACCATTAAAGAAAAATGTTACATGAGCATATTTTTCTGTTTCTGCAATTCTAAGTTGTTTTAAGCCATTTTTACTTATATATTCTCCAAATGTATTTTCAAGTCTTTCTGGTTTAAATGCAATTTTAACATTTGGCATAGTTTCATCATATTGTGTAAAACATACATAAAATAAATTCATATCTTTTGTTTCAAATTCGTTAAAGTCTTTATCTACTAATGTTCTTGTTATTTCTCTTGCTCTATCTGGTCTAAAGTTAAAGAATATAACAGAATCATTGTTTTCTATTTTTGCTACTGGTTTGTCATTATTACAAATTACAGTTGGTTTAACAAATTCGTCAAAAACTTCCTTTTGATATGATGCTTCTATTGCACCTATAGCAGATGTAGCTTTTTCTCCTATTCCATTTACCATTGCATTATATGCTTCTTCTATACGATTCCATCTTTTATCTCTATCCATTGCATAAAATCTTCCAGAAATAGTAGCAATTTTTCCTACACCTTTTTCTTTCATTTTTTCTTCTAATTTTGCTATATAGCTTTCTCCTGATGTTGGTGGTGTATCTCTTCCATCCATAAAGCAATGTACATATACATTTTCAAAATCTTTTCTTTTTGCAAGTTCAAGTATTGCAAAAAGGTGTCTTATATGACTGTGTACTCCTCCATCAGAAAGTAATCCTAAAACATGAAGATTTGAATTATTTTTTTTGCAGTTTTCTATTGCTTCTGTAAGTTCTTTTATACTAAAAAAATCTCCATCTTCTATAGATTTAGTTATTCTAGTTAATTCTTGATATACTATTCTTCCTGCTCCTATATTTGTATGTCCTACTTCTGAGTTTCCCATTTGGCCTTCTGGAAGTCCTACATCTAATCCACTTGTATGGATCTTTGTAGTTGGCCATGTTTTCATTAGTTTATCTATATTAGGTGTGTTTGCCACTGCTATAGCATTTCCTTTTTGATTTTCATTAATACCAAACCCATCTAATATCATTAGCATTACTGGTTTTCTTTTCATATATTGTTCTCCCCATTTCTTATTAATACTTCTAAACTAATATTATAGTATTTTATGCGTTATAGTTTACGATTTTTGCAAATTCTTCTACTTTTAAACTTGCTCCGCCTACTAATCCGCCATCAATATCTGTAGTATTAAATAGTTCTTTGGCATTTGAAGCTTTTACACTACCGCCATATTGTATTATAACTTCATTTGCTATATTTTGTCCATAGTTTTTCGCAATTTCATTTCTAATTGCCTTTATTGCATTATTAGCATCATCAGCTGTTGCAGTTTTACCTGTTCCTATTGCCCATATTGGTTCATATGCAATAATAGTATTTTTTACTTGTTCATCACTTAATCCTTCCAAGGCAAGTTTTGTTTGAGTTGTAATTATTTCTTCTGCCTTTCCAGATTCTCTTTGTTCCAAAGTTTCTCCAACACAAACTATAGGATTAAGCTCATTATCAAATGCTGCTTTTACCTTCTTATTTACAGTTTCATCATTTTCATTAAAGTACTGTCTTCTTTCTGAATGTCCTATTATAACATACTCTACACCTATAGATTTAAGCATTTTTCCAGACACTTCTCCAGTATATGCACCGCTTTCCTCCCAATGCATATTTTGTGCTCCTATTTTTATTTTCGTATCCTGTGCCGTAAGTAGACTATAAAATAAATCTGTATATGGAACACATAAAATAACCTCTGCTTCTGCATCTTTTACTAATGGTGCTAATCCCTCTATAAAAGCCATTGCTTCATTTGGAAGCATATTCATTTTCCAATTACCAGCTATTACTTTTTTCCTCAATTAAATCAAATCCTCTCTTTTTGATTTTATTTATCATTTAAGCATGCAATTCCTGGAAGATCTTTTCCTTCTAAAAACTCAAGTGATGCTCCTCCTCCTGTTGAAATATATATATTATCAAATGTTGTATTAGCTTCTTTTTGAATTTTCTTTACAGCAGCTGCTGAATCTCCTCCACCGATTATACATTTTGCATTACTACTTGCAATAGCTTTAGCTATTTTTTCTGTTCCAATTCTATAGTTGTCAAACTCATTAACTCCTAGAGGTCCATTCCATACAATAGTTTTTGCATCTTTTAATTCTTCTTCAAATAATTCTTGTGTTTTTGGTCCTATATCTAATATTTCCCATCCTGCTGGTACTCCATCTTTTATATCTATAAACTTATCCTCTGCATCATTAGAAAAATCGTTTGCTATATGACTGTCAACTGGTAAAACAAGTTTTACATTTTTTTCTTCTGCTAGTTTTAATATTCTATTAGCTTCATCTAATTTATCATCTTCGCATTTAGAATCTCCTATTTCATATCCCATAGCTTTAAAAAATGTACAAGCCATAGCTCCACCAATTAGAATTTTGTCAACTTTTGTAAGCAAATTTTCTATTACTCCAATTTTATCTGAAACTTTAAGACCTCCTAAAATAGAAACAAAAGGTCTTTCTGGATTAGAAATTGCACTGCTTAATTCACTTACTTCTTTTTCCATTAAGTATCCTTCTACTGCTATATCTACAAAATGCGAAATTCCCTCTGTTGAACAATGTGCTCTATGTGCAGTTCCAAAAGCATCATTAACATATATACCATCTGTTAATGAAGCTAATTCTTTACTAAATTCTGAATCATTTTTTTCTTCTCTTTCATCAAATCTAACATTTTCTAGTAAAACTACATCTCCTGCTTGCATTTCGCTTGTAAGCTTTTTAGCACTTTCTCCAACTATATCTTCTGCTAATTTCACATCTTTATTTAAAAGTTCTGACAATCTTTTAGCAACGGGTGCTAAAGAAAAATCTGGATTTACTTTTCCTTTTGGTCTTCCTAAATGTGAGCATAGAATAACTTTAGCTCCATGTTCCATTAAATACTTAATTGTAGGAATAGCAGCAACTATTCTATTATCACTTGTAATATTTTTATTTTCATCTAAAGGTACATTAAAATCGCATCTTACTAAAACTTTTTTATTATTCACGTCTATATCTTCAATTGTTTTTTTATTCATACAAGTCACCTCATTTTTATTTGATTTTTTTGACCATTAAGCAATAATCCTAATGGTCAAAAATAACATTTTTTATTTTGTAGAAATATAAACAGCTAAATCTACAAGTTTATTTGAATAACCCCATTCATTATCATACCAAGCAACTAATTTAACAAATGTATCTGTTAAAGCAATTCCTGCTGTACTGTCAAATATTGATGTATGTTCATCATGTATAAAATCTGATGAAACAACTGGGTCTTCTACATATTCAACAATTCCTTTCATTTCATTTTCAGATGCTTTTTTTACTGCTGCACATATTTCTTCATATGTTGCAGGTTTAGCTAAGTTACATGTTAAATCAACAACTGAAACATCAACAGTTGGTATTCTAAATGACATACCTGTTAATTTTCCATTTAATTCTGGAATAACTTTTCCTACAGCTTTTGCTGCTCCTGTTGAAGATGGAATGATGTTAGCTGCTGCTGCACGTCCTCCTCTCCAATCTTTTTTAGATGCTCCATCTACTGTTTTTTGTGTTGCTGTAGTTGCATGTACAGTTGTCATTAATCCTTCTACTATACCAAATTTATCATGAATTACTTTTGCAAGTGGTGCTAAACAGTTAGTTGTGCAAGATGCATTTGATACAATATTCATACTTGGATCATATGTTGTATGGTTTACTCCCATTACAAACATAGGTGCATCTTTAGATGGTGCACTAATAACTACTTTCTTTGCTCCTGCTTTTAAATGTGCCTGAGCTTTTTCTGTAGTTGTGAATACTCCTGAACATTCAAGAACATATTCTACTCCATTTTCTCCCCAAGGAATATTTGCTGGATCCATTTCATTGTAAACTTTAATTTCTTTTCCATCTACAATAAGTGTATTGTCTTTTGCAGAAACTTCTCCCTCAAATCTTCCATGTACTGTATCATATTTTACCATATAAGCCATATAGTCTGCTGTAATAAATGGGTCATTTATTGCAACAACTTCTACCTCTTTCTTTTTTAATGCTGCTTGGAATGCTAAATTTCCAATTCTTCCAAAACCGTTAATTCCGATTTTTACAGTCATAATCAATTCCTCCGTTTCTTTTTGCACCAACGTGCAACTTTTTAGTCTTTTAGACCATTCTTATTTTATATCAAAAACTTCTACTTTTCAAGTATTCTTTGTATTCTTTTTGTAAATTATTCATTTTTTTGTTATATTTTACAGTTATTTCATTAAAAATTTGAGTAGCACACTCAAACTAGTTTGAGATTCCCTAGCAAAATTTTTCAAGGATTTCTATACAAAAATCACATTCCATTTTATATTCTCACCCTATAGTAATGCTCTTTTATTTGATGAATTCTATAAAAAAAGTTGCAGGTTATAAAAACTAACCTGCAACTTTTTTTATTATTTATCTTTATCTGATAATTTTTTATTAATTTCTGTAGTATTTCTGCAAATAACAAGTAATATTAAAGAAAATTCATAAATTAATCGAATAACAATATTACTTACCACAATGCTAACAATTGTTCCTAAGAAATTATCCCCTATTCCTGCTAATGGTGAAAGTGTTGCAAATATTGCACACATTAGATAGGTAACTTTTAAAATGATTTCTAATGTCATTTTTTTAAAAGATAAAAAGTCATATAGCCATCCTAGAAAACCTGTAAATCTACCTTCATTCTGTTTGCTTAAGAAAAGAAAGTATACTATAAATCCACCTACGATTGCTAATATTAATGATACAATTATCCATATTGCAT
>JAGHJM010000006.1 GCA_017886645.1 Clostridia bacterium | reverse complement strand
TTTCTCCGCTTGTTAGCTTTGCTATTTCTTCAATCACTTCATTTTCTAGCAATTTTTGTATGTTAGTTACCGTTTTTTCTGATTTTACATTTTTGCTTACATAGTAATTACTATCACCTTTTGCTGCAATTGTTGCTAAGTGAGTTATACAAATAACTTGATGTTTCTTAGAAATAAGTTTCATTTTTTCTCCTACTGCCTTGGCTGCTTTTCCACTAATCCCAGTATCTATTTCGTCAAATACTAAAATAGGAATTTTGTCTACATCCGATAAAACTGTTTTTATTGCTAGCATAATTCTGGACATTTCCCCACCTGACGCAATTTTGATTAATGGTTTAAATTCATCTCCTATATTTGTTTGAATTAAAAATGTAACTTTGTCCAATCCATTTGAATTAAACTTTTCATCTTGATTTAATTCTACGTTTACTTTAAATTTTGCATTTTTCATTTCTAAGGCTTCTAATTCCTTATTTATTGCACTCGATAATTTCTCTGCATATTCTATTCTTTTTTGATGAATATTTTTTGCTATATTTAACATCTCTTTTTTTATTTTTTCTAGTTTTTCTTTCAATTTTTTATTATACTCATCTTTATTTTCAATTTCGTCTATCTCTTTTTTAATTTTATCTTTATACTCAAGTATTTCTTTTATGCTATTTCCATATTTTCTTTTTAATGAGTATATAGTATCTAGTCTATTTTCTATATTACTTCTTTCTTCTTCATCAAAGTATATGTCCTCTTTCATATAGGATATATCTCTAGCTAATTCCTGAACTGTATAATATATATCTTTTAGTTCAGATAATTTATTTTGATAATGTTCTCCACAGTCTTCTATTTTTTCTAAACTTCTAATGCTATTGCTAATTGCTGTAACTGCATTTTCATTTAGTTCTATATCTACATTATTTAAACTATTTTGAAGCTTTTCAGAGTTTTGCATTATTTTACTTTGTTCTTCTAACTCTTCTTCTTCTCCAATTTTTAAGTTTGTTGCATCTATTTCGTTTAATTCATATTTTAATAAATCTAATTTTCTTTCTTTTTCTTTGTCATCTCCATAGTTTTCTTTTAGTTCTTTTTGTATATTCTTATACTCCAGATACAAATTTTTATAGTTGTCTTTTTCAGTTATATTTTCTTTTATAAATGCATCTAGATATTCTATGTGTTCATTTTCATTTAATATAAGTTGATTTTCATGTTGACCATGTATATCTATTACTTTACTCATAAATTCTTTAAGCTCGTTTACTGTTACTAATCTTCCATTTATTTTGCAAGAATTTTTCCCATTTATATGTATTTCTCTTGAAACTATAACACTTCCATCTATAGATTTTTCATTATTTGGCAAAAATAAATTTAATTCTATAAAAGAATATTCTTGATCTTTTCTTATCATTTCTTTTGAAAATCTTCCACCAGAAATAATACTTAATGAATCTATAATTAGTGATTTTCCAGCCCCGGTTTCTCCTGTAATTACATTAAAACCTTCACCTAAATCTATTGATATTTCGTCAATTATACCTATATTTTTTATGTGTAAAGTTCCTATCATACATGTACCTCCTCTTATTTGTTGTGTCCAAATTTTTGTTCGTTATCATTGTATATTAAGAACTTTTGTTTGTCAATATATTTTTCTATATTTTTTATAAAAAAACATACATATGCTTTTTATTTCATATATATGCTTCTGTTATTATTTATAAAATATATTTAAGGTGTACTTGGTCCTCCGTCCTCCAGGTATAACAGGTGCCGCTGTGACTGTTAATGTTCCATTTATAATTTCCACCTCATAATTACTATTTGGTGTATATTCCATAGTAATTGTATAGGACCCCACATTCGGAATGCTATTTTCTACTCCCACAACATATGGATTATATGGTGCTAAGTCATCACCATTAATTAATCCAAAATATGATGATGTTAAAGTTGGAATTGTATTTCCATATGTTATAGTTTGGTCATTCATAGTTATTGTTGCTTGTCTTGGTTGTATTGTAAAGTTTTCTGTTAAACTTCCAGAATATTCACCTTTAAGATTAACAATAACTTCAGCAGTTCCAGCATTTACGTTGTTTTTGTATTCCACATCATAATCCGTACCACTTACTAATACTTTTTCTCCATCCTTTACAT
The DNA here is from genome assembly GCA_017886645.1 of Clostridia bacterium. Classification (GTDB taxonomy): domain Bacteria; phylum Bacillota; class Clostridia; order TANB77; family CAG-508; genus CAG-273. The sequence continues at coordinate 17,580 of JAGHJM010000006.1, read as the reverse complement.
TTACATCTGGTTTATGTTCTTCTCCATTATATACAAACTCTTCATCTTTAATTGTTATCTCTACATTTTTTGTATCATTGTTATCTTCATTTTCATTATTATCGTCTGAAAAAGTATCATCTATAGTATTTTTCAACTCGCTTATATCTTCTTGATCTTGCTGTGCTGATTCGTTTGTTAAATTTGCAGCTTCTCTTGCTCTTGAAATTACACCATTGTTACTAAAAACTAGTCGTATAGTTATCCCAGCTAATATTATAAGTACCACTATAGTTATAATTAATGCTATGAGTGTAATTCCTTTTTCATTATTAATATATATTTTTTTCATTTTTATATTCTCCTTTGTTTATGTAATATTTTACTCTCCTTCTTTTATATAATTTTATTATTACATAATTTTAAAATTTATACAATAGATAATATTTAATTTTATAATATTTTTCGTAACTATACTTAAGCTTTCTTTATATTGTATTTTATTATCTTTTATGATATTATGTATAGTAGCTTTTGAAAGGAGCAATTTTTATGATATTGGACTTACACAAAAAAGAACACATTCCATTAATAAATATGTATAAAAAATGTAAAGGAATTTCTCTAGTAAATGAATATTTACCTAGTTTAAGCCCTTTAAATAAGATGTATGTTATTAATTCTATGGAAGATTGGAAACAAGTAGAAAATGAATTTCCAGAACATATGATGACAGTTAGATGTGACTCTCCTAAAGGAGTAAATGGAAGGCTTCCAAGTGGTCAAACTTTTGATAGGGATAGAGTTTCTGGTTATATAGAAGAAGTAAAATCTGCTGTACCTGACGCTGTTTTAATTTTAGAAGATATGAAGCCTGGTACTAATGAAAGAATTCACACACAAGGTGGCGTAAATTTAGATATTAAAATCGGTGATTATATTCTAATGGAATATGTTGGCCCTAGCTTTGATTGCAGAGAACTATGTACAGGGAAGGCAGCTCACGAGTCGTGGAATATTCCGTGGGATGAAGTACCTTTTATGAATGATGCATCAATAAGAAAATATAAAGTTGGGACTATAGACCAAGAAGAATATATTAGTACTGCTAAAGAAAGATTAGCATTTTTACTTAATGCTTTTCCGGACAAAAAAGAAGAAATTTTTTCTACTATGCCAAAAACTTTTCAAGGTATGGATATTAATTTGTTTAGAGATGTACGAGATAAGGTAATTTTTCCATTATGGATGCAACATGAACAGCTTTCTAGAGATGGACTAAGACATTTTGGTGTAGAAGTTAATGTAATGGGCGATGGAACTTTAGTTCCTATGGAGATAGATGTTCCTGAAAGATTTAAAGAAGCAAATGTACATGAAGATAGATAGTAAAATTTATAAAGACTAAAAATATATAGTTATATTTTTAGTCTTTACTTTTATTTAAGAATCTCCGTCCAATTTTCTCCTCTTTGACATTCAGTTCTATTTTATATCTTTCATTTTTCTTAATTTTGTATACCATAATATTCCTAATCCTGCTATTATACTTACTATAGCTATAATTGTTATTGTTTTTCCTGTTTGTGGTATTTTCCCAGGTGCTATTGTATTGTCTACTAATCCTGTATTTTTATTATCAGTATTTATATTAATGTTATTATTATCTGGTAATTCAATATTAACAAGTTTTATTATTGGGCTACTTTCTAGTGTAGCTTCTTTTTCATTTTCCTCGTAATCTATATAAGTTAGTTCTACTCTTTCATTTGTTGCTATTTCTTTATTTAATAATTGAGTATTATTTATATTTCTTATTTTTAAAGTATATTCTATGGTAGCTGTTTGCTCTCTATCCAATTTTTCTATATTCCATGTTATATATCCCTCTTCTTGTAATGTAGAAAAATCTAAGTTTGTACTATCACTAAATGATATATCAAAATTATTTAATATATCTTGTGGAAAATAATCTTTTACTTCAATTGATTCCATAGTAGTTCCAACTGTTTCAATTATATCTGTATATATATATTCTGTTACAATTTTTTCTAAACTGTCATTATTTAAACTATACATTTTACCATATGTTGGGTTATCTAATGTACCATATAAATCTTGCACATATGGGCTACCGTCAAATTCTAATGAAAGTTCTCCTGTTGTAGTACTATACCATTTTTGATCAAAACTTGTATCATCTGGTCTTAATAATATAAAATCTATATTTTCATTTGCTAAACTTAATATTTCATTTTTAGTATAACTAACTATTTTCTCATGTTTTCCTATAACAGCTTCTTCTATAGTATCATATTCAGAAAAAATTCCTCCATGTGAAACCTGGTTTTTTACCCCTATAGCTACCATTGGAACATTGTCATATAGAGAAATTAATATTTTGTTTACATTATTTGAATAACTATTTTTCGCAAGCCTTATTGCTGATTGCAAATTAATATTGTATTTAGTCTCATCAGGATTCATATTTAATATTCCATTTGTTAAATCAGATACATTATTGGTTAAATTAACTACTATCTCACCATCATCTTCTGACCCTGGTACATCTCCTTCATTGTTTTCTCCCCATACAATATTACCATTTTCGTCAAGTTCACTATCGTTAATGGTTCCTTCTAAACCTATAATTCCAATTTTAGTTTTACTATTTGCTTCAAATACTTTATTTGCAAGGGTTTCTATATACGTACTATATTCTTTCTTCTTTTCATTTGAAATAGAAACAGGAACCATTATAAATATTTCTGTATTTTCATATCTTACCTGCTCTCCTTCTTGTTCTTTTTTCTTGTTATTTAAACTTAATTGGACAGTTACTTCTCCTGTTTCTGCATTTGAAGATATTATTTTTTTATCTAAATATCCTTGGTCATTTTCTAGGTATTTAGTGTCTGCCGCATTTTTTACTATACTTAACTGTGTTGTTGTACTAGCTATATTTACAGGTGTAAATATCAAAGCAATGATAAATATTAAAACAAATATATGTAAAATTTTCCCTTTCATTTCTTCCCCCATATTTTCATCTTTTTGTATATAACTCAAATTATAATAATTATATTTATTATACCTATAACTGTAAAATTTTACAATTACAAATATGTTACAGTAATGTTGCAGTAATATTACTTTTCGGATTTTTATATTCTATTTTTCTTATATTATTCTTGACTAAGTATATATAGTTATGTTATATTAATATATGTATTTCATTTATGGCCCCTTGGTCAAGCGGTTAAGACGCAGCCCTCTCAAGGCTGAATCATGGGTTCGATTCCCGTAGGGGTCACCAAAGTAAAAGAAGAAATGAATTAAACAATCATTTCTTCTTTATTAATATTCAAAATTTGTAATTAATTTGTCTTATCTCTTTTTTCATTATGTAGTTCTATACATATATCTAATATTTCTTTTAATCTTTCGTCTTGTTTTGTTAAATACAAATATCCAATTAAAGCCTCAAATGCAGTTGAATACATATATTCTTGAACTGTAGCATTTTTTGCAACATGATGGTTTTCTGTATTTCTACCTCTTCTTACTATTTCTTTTTCTTTTTCAGTTAAAATACTATCCAATTTTTCTAATATTTCTGCTTGGGCTTTTGCTTTAACATATTTTATAGACTCTATATGTAATTTATGTGGTTTTAATCTAGTTATGTCAACCAAATATGTTCGTATATATAACTCATAAACAGCATCTCCTATATATGCCCATGTTAATGGTGACATCATATTTACTTCTGCTTCGTCTTTTTCTCTATTAAATATTTCCAATATTTTTCCTCTTTTCTTATACTTTTATCTATTACTATTCTTACTTAATAGTATTTTTACTATTATTTAAAAATTTATCTCTATTTTTTTCTTTATTTATAAATACACATCTGTAATTATAATTTTCTATGCTTTTTCTAGCGTTATCTTTCCTATTTTTCCGCTTCTAAAGTCATCTAAAATAATTCTAGCTGTCTTTTCTTCATCTATATTTCCACCTGAAATTATTGCCCCTCTTTTTCTTCCTATTTGATGTAATATTTCTAATGCTTTTTCGTTTTCTTCTAAGTCACTATCTTCTAAAATATTTTTAATCTCTCCTAAATCTAATTTGTATCTTTCTGTTAATTCAATTAAATTATTTTCTATTAGAACCTTTAATAAACTAAAACCAACCTCAATTGTTTCAAGTACATCATCTTTTATTGTTCCTGTATATGCTAAATTCAATGCTACTTTTTCATCTCCTAACTTTGGCCATAATACACCTGGCGTATCTAATAATTCTATTCCATCCTCTATCCTTATCCATTGTTTTTGTTTTGTAACTCCTGGCTTATTTCCAACTTGCGTAGCAGCTTTTTTTGATGCTCTATTAATAAAAGAAGACTTACCTACATTTGGTATTCCAAGCACCATAATGCGTATTGCTTTTCCTATTCTTCCTTTATTTTGATATTGGTCTTTTATATTATTATATACTTTCTTTATTTCTACTATTGCATCTTTTATTCCATCACCAGAATTGCAATTTACAAGTACTGCTGATTTGCCTTCTTTTTTTATTTTAGTAACCCATTTTTTGTTTTCTTCACTATTTGATAAGTCAGACTTATTTAAGAGTATTACAGTTGGTTTATTTTTTATATATTCTTGTATATCAGGATTTTGGCTAGATATTGGTATTCTTGCATCTAAAATTTCTACTACAACATCTATTAATTTTAAATCTTCTATTATTTGTCTTTTTGTTTTTGCCATATGCCCTGGATACCAGTTTATATTGGTCTTATTTTGTCGATTGCTCATTATTACTCACTTCCTTACTTCAACTAATTTTTAAATAAAAAAGTATATCTAAAACAAAAATTTAGATACACTTTTATCTTCTAATTCTTATATAGGACTTTATTAAGAATTAATTCTCTAATAAGTTGTTCTAAAGTTTGAACATCTTCGATTTCTCCAAATTTTGAAAAACGTATTAATTGATTTCCTTCTAATTCTATATATATATATACATAGCAACTATACTGAGAAGGAACTGTTTCTTTTAATGCATAAAATTTTACTCCATCGATTTCCATTTCTGTCAACTCTTGAGTATATGTTCCATCCTCATTCACTTTTTCTACAGAATGCTTTATATCCTCTATTCCATTTTGAAAATTTGTTACGACTGTAGTATATGGAAATTCAACTTTTAATCCTTTAGGTTCTTCGTTTTCTGTTATAAAATAATTAATTTCATTCAAGCCATTATTATAAACTCTCCAATAAGTAATACTTGTATTTTCAAAGTCAAAAGTATAATCTCCTATGTTCTTTTTAAAATTTTCATTATCTGTTACTATTTTTGATCCTTCTACTCCACCTGCTTCAAATTCTCCTCTTGTTTTATCAATTACAATATTTTGTGCTATTTTTACTATTTCTGTATTTTGGATTTCGGCAGAAGGTTTTAATACAATATAGCATTTATTATCTGCATATGCTGTATTAGACTTATAATAAGGAATATCTTCTATTAAAATATATCTTGTTGCTCTTAAATTTTGAGGATTTATATTATATACTCCATCATCAATAAAAATCTCTATATTATCCACTTTTTCCTGAAGAACCATACTTTTAGGATTTTTAAAACAAATGTCTATTTCTACTTTATCATTTTCATTGATAAGATATATAAATTTTGTTTCTTCGCCAGCTACTTTAATATCACTAGTTGCATTAGTAACAATAAATCTTTCATCTTTATTTGGATTAATCGAAAGAATGTTATGAACAATATAACTTTGTGGTGGATATATTTTAGTTCCTTCTTCTCCGAATATATTTGGATAATTTTGTTTTTTTATCTCGTCTGCACTAAGTTGTAAAGTTTGACTATTATTTGTATTAGCACTATCTTTATTTTCTTGGCTTTGTGTTATATTTTCACTTCCATCTATATTTGTTATTAAACTTGTTATAGCAAAATACAAACCAATTCCTCCTACTAAAACAATAATAATAACAACAATAATAAGTGCAATTAAACTAATTCCCCTTTCACTTTTCATAAGTATTCCTCCTTATAATTATATTTTTTCATTTGTTAGTTAAGATTATAACAGTTTATAAAATTATTGACAATACGTTTGTGAAGTTTTCTCAGATTTATACCAATTTTTATTAATTAATTCCATCATTTTACTCAAACAATAACATTATATTGTTTTCTTCTTTATCTAATTTATATAATCGTTATTACAACTTTCAATATTAAAGATAGCAAATATTTTCATTTTAAGTGATTTTTTATAAAATCACTTAAGCATTTTTAGAAATGTCACTATTAAATTTACTTTTCCAAAATTCTTTAAATTTCTCGTTTTCTTTTGGATTACTTCCTGCATCTTTATGTCCTTTTCCTCCAAACTGTTCTGCAATTTTGGCACAATCTATATCTTTATTTATATTTCTATAAGAAATAGTCTCACCATCTAGTATATTCATTCCAATTACATCTACAGAAACATTTTTCATCTTTATAAAGTCTGGAATTTCATTTCTTAATTTATAAAGTGTATCAACAAATCCAATATTGATTTTTTTATTTTGTATATAAATTTCTGTTACTTTTAACGTAGAAAAAACTTTTGATAGCTCCTTATACAAACTAGTATTGTATGAATCTATTATTTTTCTACAATATTCGTCAAAATATACCATATTATACTTTTTCATGTTTTCTATTATAGATAAATATTTTTCAATTCCTAATTCTTCAAAAATAATATTTAGTTCTCTTGCTTTTTCATTATTATTTTTCTTCCAATCCCATACATCATACTGCCTTGTAAATTCTGTAAAATTATTAAAAAATTGAGATGGCTTAATAAAATTATTTTGTATAAGATATTTATAAAATAAGCTTGTACCACATTCCTTTACACCGTTTTGCTCAACAATTATATCTACAAAGGAATATTTATTATTTCCTTCATCTATTTCTGTTTTGTGATGATCTAATACTCTAAATTTACTTCTAATGTTTTTATCATTATCAATTAAGCTTAAAAGTGGTTCTTTTATGCACAAGTCTGTTACGAATATTAAATCATATTCTAATAGTTTTTTTACTTGATAAAGCTCATTAACCTTAGAAGTTATTTCAAAAGTTTTGCAAGGCACATATGTTAGTTCTTCACTTGAAAATGCCTCTTTTGCTAAAACGATACTTCCTATACCATCAATATCTTGTGAGTGTGTAAATAATAATACTTTCATTAACTTTCTCCTATATTTTAATATTCTTTTCTTTATTTCTTTTAGTAACTACTTTTTTTATAATTAATATAAGTATAGTTATATTAATTAATTCAAACAATATTACTATAATAGTAGCTAAAACGTTTCCTATAATAAATAAACTTAACATTCCTAATATAATTATATTAATCCAAAATGTAGTATATAAAAAGTAGATTATTTCTAAAATTAGGCTAATTATATTTAATATTTTTCGATTATTTTTATTTATAATAATTAAAATTGCAACTATAATTTGTATAAAAATATCTATAGTTATATATGGTAATACCCAACTTCCAAATATTCCTATTAGTGATGCTATAGAATCATTTGAATTAATTAAATTGTTCATATTGTAGTATATGTAAGTGAAAAATATAATTAGTAATATAATATTTATACTTATCATTACTTTGGTTAGCTTTTCAAATTTACTTATCTCCATATATAAAAGCATTCTCCTCTAAAATTAATTTTTATTATATCTCTTATCTCCCCACCAATTTTGAATTAAATCTTTTAAAAGAATAGTTTTTCTACTATTATAATCTATTAATATTTCCATATTTCTATTTTCATGTGATAATTGCATAAAAAACTCTCTGCATGCTCCACATGGTGTGTCACAATTTCCTTTTGGCGGTTCATCTCTAAATACAATCATTCTTTTTATCACTGTCTTACCAGTATTTATATACATATTTAAAGCTGCAACTCTTTCCGCACATAAATTTATTACCCCACTTGCACCTTCAATACAAAAACCTGTATAAATTTCACCATCTTCATTTTCTACCGCTGCTACTACATGATGTGCTGTTATAAATGGCGAGACTTCTTCTGGATGATATTCTTTTTTAGCTTTATTGTACATTTCTTCCCATATATCCATTTTTATACCTCTTCCCCTGTAAAATAATTAGAACTGTATTGTAGTTTGTTACAATACAGTTTTATATTTTATAATCCTGTTCGATAATTATTTTTATCTGCTCTTGAGTCAAGTTTTCTATCATATTCTTTGTTTTTATAAAACCAATCTGTCTTTTTGTCTGTTGGATTTAGTTTTCTATTTTTATCTAATAAAACATCAAATAACGCTATTAATGGAATTGCAATTCCTATTAAGTCTATAAATAAAGAAAAATATAAGTTTGCCCCAGCAGTTCCATCTAATGCTGCACTAAAGTTTATATATATATGTCCTCCAAAGTAAAGCAAATGTGCTATAAAATAAATAAGTGTTGTAAGTAAAGTCCTTTTAAATATAAAACATATACAAATAAATGTTATAAATAATAATACTATTTCCATTGTTATATCTATAGGTTCTGTAACAAATTCTATCCCCATAGATGCTGTGTATGTAACTACTATTCTAAATCCCCAAAACATAAATGCAAAAAATGCAATTAACCAACTAGAAAGATTTTTCATTTGTAATTCCTCCCCATAATAATATTGAATAAATTATAACATACTTTTATACAAAATAATACTATTTTATATAAAAAAATGCGGGAGGTTTTAATTCCTCCCACATTTTTGCAAAATTAAGTAAAAAACTTTATTTTACGACTGCTTTTTCCTCTTTTTTCTATACGATTATGATTTCTTTCGTCCAGGAGCATTTGCAATCTTTAATGGTTTTCAATCTGTTAATAGTTGTTCTTATCGTTTGTCCATTAATACTTCTGCAAATTTCAGCTTGTTCGCTGTCCGCTTCTACTTTTATACTTCCTTTTCCAAAAATATCCTTATGATCGGCTCTCAACCTTCCAATTTTTGAATAATGTTCTAGCATGTCTTCGTTTACGTTATCCCAAGGATATGGCTTCCGGTTAAAAGGATCTTTAAATCCAGTAAGACCTGCTTCGGTACCATAGTAGACAATAGGATTGCCACGCATTTCATATTGCATCAAAGATGCCAATTTTTGCATTTCGTAAGCTCTCTTTAAGTCAAACTTATCTTCATTATCCGCTTCAAACTTACGAAATCTATACGTGTCACATTGTCCATTGGGCAACATAAAGTTATTTTCCATTTTCCAAAGTCGTCCTTGGAACGGACATTCTATCATGCCAGGGGCTGCAAGTAAATTTGTAAGCCGAGGATTATCGTGGGAGTCTGTAAAGTTCCACAGTACATCTTGAACTGCCTCTGGATACTTTGATATCTCGTTTACTGTATAAACAAGATGTTCCCAATTGCCATATCTAATCCACCTACAAATTCCGTCCCCCATAGGGTAGTTCATCACACTGTGGGCTTCCCCATCAAAAATCTGGCGATTGCCATTTTCAGTAGCTAAGTCCCACATCTCAGACACTACAAGAGCATTTGGATTTATGGATTTTACTTTTGCCATAATTTTGTACATAAGCTCGCTTGGCAAATGTTCTCCCAAATCCAAACGTATTCCATCCGCTCCAGCCATAAGGTATGTTTCTACTACATCCAAGACATACTCTTGGTATTCAGGATTTAACTTATTGCATTGCGGCATCTCTCTAATCCCGAACCAAAAAATCGGCTCTCCATTTTCCCCCCACTCAAACCATTGATGGTAATGCGAGTTAGGATTGTGCAGTGCTTCTTGGAAGATTTTCGTGTATGCTCCCATGTGATTGAAAACCACATCTTGCACCACCAATATTCCAAGCCTATGTGCTTCTTTGCACATATCTTTGTAATCTTCCCATGTTCCAATCCACGGGTCAATTATGCGCTGGTCTTCCACATCATAGTGGTGGGAACTAGGTGTTTGGGAAATAGGACTTATGTACAACAAGTCAATTCCAAGTATCAGATGCAAGAAAGACAATTTTTCAGTTATTCCTTTCAGGTCACCTCCATAAAAGTAGTTGTTAGGATAGTCTCCCTTTGGGTTTGGCCACCAGTTAGGCGTAGAGTCATTCCACCCCTTTAGAATTCTTCCTTCTATAGGAGGTGGATTAGAGCCATTCCCTCGAAAGAACCGGTCCACGAAAATAAAATAACCGTTTCTTCCTTTGAATTGCTCTGGGGTTAAAAGCATTCCCATGTTTTCCTCCTTTACTCAAAGATTCAGAAATGATTTATAAGTTACAATTGGTTATTGCCAATTACTTATATTCTATTTGTTTTTTGGCTTTATGTCAAGTGAGATATAAAAATAACAGTAAATAAAATTATTTACTGTTATTTTTATTAATTAATTATCTTTCTTCAGATTTACTAGTATTTATTTTTATTAATTTAAATAGTTCTACTATTATTAATGGCATTAATGATAATATTACTATTTCTAATACATTTCCTACAGGTAATACAGGTATGCTAAATACATGTCTTAAAGCTGGAACTAATAGAATTACAAACATTAATGCTGCTGATGCAAGTACTGCTAAAATTAATTGCTTATTACTAAATATTCCTGTTTTAAATATAGATGTTTTATTGTCTCTAACGTTAAACACATGTACAAGTTGTGAAAATGCTAATACGCAAAATGCCATAGTTTGACCAATTTCTACTTTTATTTGTTCATTCGTAAGACCTTCTATTACTGGTAAGTTTTCATCTGGAGTTGCCAATCCTATTACAAATGCTATAAGTGTAATTAATCCAATTAATATTCCTTGATAAGCAATTCTCCATACCATTCCTTTTGTAAATACACTTTTATTTTTATTTGGTTTTCTTTTCATTATATCTCTTTGTGCAGGATCAACAGCTAATGCTAATGCTGGAAGTGAGTCTGTTACTAAATTTATCCATAAAATATGAATTGGTAATAATGGAACTATTAAATTCATGTCTATATTAAATAAATTTGCTAAAAGTGGAGTAACTAATATTGCTACAAATAATGTTATAACTTCACCAACATTACTTGAAAGTAAAAATTGTATAGCTTTTAATATATTATCATATATTCTTCTACCTTCTTCAACAGATGATACAATTGTTGCAAAATTATCGTCTGTAAGTATTACATCTGCCGCTTCTTTTGATACATCTGTACCTACAATTCCCATTGCACATCCAATATCTGCTGTTTTAAGTGCTGGTGCATCATTTACGCCGTCTCCTGTCATAGCTACAATTTCACCATTTGCTTGCCATGCTTTAACAATTCTTACCTTGTGTTCAGGAGATACTCTTGCATAAACACTATATTTTCTTATATTTCTAGTTAATTCTTCATCAGATATTTTTTCAAGTTCTGAGCCAGTTATTGCTTCATCTTCATTTTCTAATATTCCTAAACTTTTTGCTATAGCAACAGCTGTAATTTTATGGTCTCCTGTAATCATTACTGTTTTTATTCCTGCTGTTTTACATTTTTCTACTGCTGCTTTTACCTCAAGTCTTGGTGGGTCAATCATTCCAACCATTCCAACATATATAAGGTCTTTTTCTATATTTTCCATTTCCTCATCTGTTGGTTCATGGTCAATTTCTTTGTATGACATAGCTAAAACTCTTAAAGCATCTTTTGCCATTTCTTCATTACTTTTTACTATTTCTTTTTTATATTCGTCTAAATTATTTTTTATTTCTCCATTTATTAAATAACTATTACATCTTTGTAATAATTCATCTACTCCACCTTTTGTTAGAACTATATATTTACCATTTATTTTATTTACTGTTGTCATTAATTTTCTTTCGGAATCAAAAGGTATTTCTTTTACTCTAACATTATCAGTTTGAATTGATGCTTCAAAACCTAGCTTAAATCCCATATCTACTAATGCTGTTTCTGTTGGATCTCCATTCAATTCATTATTCGCTGATATTTTTGTATCATTACATAACATACTAATATATATTAGCTTTTCTAAATCTTTATCTATATTTTCTTTTGCATCTTCTGTCACAATTATTTTATTATTATAGAATATTTTTTCTACTGTCATTTTATTTTGAGTTAATGTTCCTGTTTTATCTGAACATATTACAGTAGTGCTTCCTAAAGTTTCTACAGCTGGTAATTTTTTTACAATGGCATTTCTTTTAACCATTCTTTGCACACCTATTGCCAATACTATTGTAGAAACAGCAGCTAGCCCCTCTGGAATTACAGCAACTGCTAAACTAACTGCAGTCATAAACATTTCTATTGGGTCTTTTCCATATAAAAGTCCTATAGCGAAAATTATTGCACAAATAACTAGTGCTGCTATTCCTAATGTTTTTCCTAATTTATTCAATTTCTTTTGAAGTGGTGTTTCTGTTTCTATTGTGTCATTTATAATTCCTGCTATTTTTCCCACTTCAGTATTCATTCCAGTTTCTACTACAATTCCTTTTCCTCTTCCATATGTAATTAAACTAGAAGAGAATAGCATATTGTCTCTATCTCCTAAACTAACATCTTCTTTGTCAATTGAATTTGTGTGTTTTTCTACTGGAACAGATTCTCCTGTTAATGAGGCTTCTTGAGATTTTAAATTTACTGCTTCTATAATTCTTAAATCTGCAGGAACATAATCTCCTGTATCTAATACAACTAAATCTCCTGGTACTAGTTCTTTTGCTGGAACCACTTCCATTTTTCCATTTCTTATAACTTTACTAACATGTGCACTTAATTTTTGCAATGCTTCTAATGATTTTTCTGCTTTACTTTCTTGTACAACTCCTATAATTGCATTAAGAACAACTACTATTAAAATAATTATTGAATCAGTAATTCCTTCTCCTTCAATATATCCAACTACTCCAGATATAATTGCAGCTATTATTAAAACAATTATCATAAAGTCTTTAAATTGTTCTAAAAATTTTACGAATAAACTTTTTTTCTTTTTCTGTTGTAATTCATTTTTCCCATAAGTTTCTCTATTTTTTTGAACTTGTTCGCTAGATAATCCTTCTTTTTCATCTAGCTTAAAATGCTCTTTGGTTTCTTCCACTGATTTACGAAACCACAAATTTTGTTTTGGTTTTTGTTCCAATCTTTATCTCTCCTTTTCTTATAATTTTGTCCTTTCTAGTAAAAATTATTCCGTTATCTTTTATTTGTATAATTATACTTTAGTTATAAAAATATAACAATATCAAAAAAGACTTTTAAAGATAATCTTTAAAAGTCTTGCTTACCACATGGGTTACTAACCAGTTTTTACGAGATTGTTGATTAGTAGTTTGAAAGCTACTCCCTTTTTGATATTAAGTATTTTAACATTTAGTTAAATTAATTTCAAGTAAATTTTTAACCTTTTATTTATTTTTAATATATTCATTTAAATCAATATCAGATACAGTTTCTATAAAGTTTTCTAGTCTATCTATTGGTATAATATTCTTTCCTTTTTCTTCATCCATCTTTTTCTCTTTTCTTGATTCTTGTATGTTTTTCTGCATTTTTTCTTGTATAATGGCTTTTAGATTTGTCTTCTACAAAATCTGGTGCAATTGTACCTCTTAAAAAATCTTTTGTATTTTCAATTTTATGTTTTTTTATATATCTTTTTCCTATAGCTATATGTATTTGAAATCCTGGCATTTTTTTCACCTCTATTTTTTATTATATATTAATAACATAACAAATTCAAATAAAATATTAATATTTTATTTAAATTATAGATTATTGTAATGTTTCATGTTATAATTTTATCGTTATTAAAAATCAAAGGAGAATTAAAATGCAAGAGTTAATATTATCAATAATGGAGCAATTTGGGTATTTAGGAGTATTTTTATTAATTGCAATCGAAAACGTTTTTCCACCAATACCTTCAGAAGTTATACTTTTATTTGGTGGATTCATGACCACATATACCAGTCTTAATGTATTTTTTATGATTGTAGCAGCAACTTTAGGATCTTTACTTGGTGCAATAATTTTATATTATATTGGTAAAATTTTAAATAAAGAACGTTTAAAAAAGATTGTTTCTGGAAAAATAGGAAAAGTTTTACGTATAAAATACAGTGACATAGATAAAGCTGATGAATGGTTTGATAAGAAGGGAAATAAAACCGTATTTTTCTGTAGATTTATTCCAATAGTAAGAAGTTTAATTTCTATTCCTGCTGGTATGAGCGAAATGCCTATTGGAAAATTTTTATTATATACAATAACTGGTTCTGCTATTTGGAATACAGTTTTAGTTGTTTTAGGAAGCATAGTTGGTGAAAATTGGACAAATATTCTTAATATATTTGATCAATATTCTAATATTGTTCTTGTTTTACTTGTTATTGCTTTTGTAGTATTTGTATTTTGGTTTTATCATAATAAAATGAAGAAAAAAGACAATTCAGAAGAAATAGCCGAAAGTCCTGAAGCTACAAATACTTTAACTTCTGATGATAAAATAGAATCCGAAAATGCAAATCAATCTAAAGAAGATGCTCCAAAGAAAATTTCTAAAACTAAAAAGAAGGTTTCTAAAAAAAGTAAGAATAGTGAAAAATAATGTTAAAAAGCAAGAAGAATCAAATGTTATTTTTTCTTGCTTTTTAATTTGATAAATATATCTATATTATCTAAAAAATCTGCATCACTTTTTAATGCATTATATAGTTATGCAATTTTCTCATTATCTTAACATTAACTTTTCAGGCTAATATAATTTTAACTTAAACATTTTTTTACTACTTCGTTAATCGTTTTACCATCAGATGAAGCTCCTATTTTTTCTTTTGCTACCTTCATTACTTTTCCCATATCTTTCATTGAGGTCGCCCCAACTTCTGCAATTACTCCTTTTACTATTGCCTCAACCTCTTCAAAAGATAATTGTTTTGGTAAATATTCTGTTAAAATATCTATTTCTTCTTTTATTTCGTTTATTAAATCCTCTCTACCACTTTTTTCATATTCTACTAATGAATCTTTTCTTTTTTTGGATTCTTTTGCAATAATGCTTATTATTTGTTCATCATCCAATTCAATTTGTTTGTCTTTTTCTACTTGCAATATTGCTGCCCTTACCATTTGAATTACATTCTTACGAACTACATTTTTTTCTTTCATACAATTTTTTAAATCTTCTAATAACTTTTCTTTTAACATAATTTGCCGAATATATCGGACTTTCTCCTTTCATTTATTACATGTAGTAATTATTTTTCTTATAAGTTTAATTTTTGTGTTTTGTGTTTTGGAGCGGGTAGCGAGAATCGAACTCGCGCGACCAGGTCGGAAGCATGGCATTCTACCACTAAATTATACCCGCATCTATATAATATTTTAACTTAAATACGTAAAAAAATCAACTTTCCTTTTTATTTTTCAGTCTTCTGTAACATATATATTGTAAAACTACACTTTTTTATATGTTAATTGCAAAAAAGAAATATATTAATTAATATATTTCTTTTCAAATTCACTAATTAGCAAAGGTTTATCAAAATAGTATCCTTGTAAGATATCACATCCTATCTCCTGCAAGTATTCCATCTCTTTTTTGTTCTTTACGCCTTCCATAACAGTAATTATTCTTAGTTTATGTGCCATATCAATAATACTTTCTAAAATAATTTGATATCTTCTATGCTTAAAAATATCTTTTAAAAAAATCTTATCTATTTTTAATACATCAATAATAATATTTTTTAACATACTAAAAGATGAATATCCTACTCCAAAATCATCCATAGAAATAATAAAACCTAATTCGTGCATTCTTTCTTGAGCCTTTCTAGCTTTTTCAATATCTTGTATCACTGCATTTTCTGTAACTTCTAGCTCAATATGTGATGGAGAAATATTATATTTTTCTAATAAATTTATTAATTCTTTTCCGTGCTCTTCATTAGATAAATGTTTTGGAGATTCGTTTACAGAAATATATAAATATTTACCTTTACTTTTCCATTTTTGTAATATTATACATACCTCTTCTAATACATAATTATCTAATTTAGTTATTAGTCCATTTTCCTCATATTTGGGAATAAAATATTTTGGCATAATAATCTTATTATTTACTACTCTTCTAACTAATGCTTCTGCACCAACAACTTTTTTAGTTCTACTATCAAATTTTGGCTGCATATATATTTTAAATTCTTTATTTTTAATTGCTTTTTCAAAATCCTCTAATTGTTTGTTCATAATAATTTTATTATATGTTTTTTATTAGAAAACATACATTTACATATAATTTTACATTTAGAATTTATAATCACTAAAAATTTTTCTAAAAAACTTATACTTTTGTATTGACAAAAAAATAAATATATAGTAAAATAAAAAATGTCCTTGATAAAGCAGATGCAGGTGTAGTTCAATGGTAGAATTCCAGCCTTCCAAGCTGGCTATGCGGGTTCGATTCCCGCTACCTGCTCCAATTTTTAAAATACGAACTCTTAAACAGTTCGTATTTTTTGTTGTATAATAAAAAATGTCCGCCTTTCTCGAAGGACATTTTAATATTAAATTAATAATTAATTATCTATTCTTTTTCTTCTTTATATAATTTTATCCAACCTAATTTTAGCCACAAATAAATTTCGTCATAACATTGTACTTCTGGGCTAGGCATTTTAAGAATTACCAATTCTATATTTTTATTATAAAGAAGATTTTGTGTCAACCCAAATGCTAATTCTGCAAAAGATTCTGCTCCTATATATCCAGTTATTCCATTTTTATCTTCATTCATAATAAATAGTATATCTGTTTTTGTAATACTTTCAAAAAATTCTTTATGTCTTATTGGATATTTTTTCATAAATTTTGTTTCTTCAATTTCTCTTGGATAATCTAATACTTCATAATTATTATTTTTAAAAAAGTTTGTCCAATTATTTATTTCAGCTTGTAATTTAACACTCCCTGTAATAACTACTTTTTTCATAATATTCTCCTTCTATAATTTTTATATAACTCGCTTTTCTCCAATTGTTCTTTTTAAAATGTTTATTGCATTGTTATGCATTTCTTCTCCTGCTCCACTCATACAATAATCTTTTAATATAAAAACATTATATTCTTTTTCAAACATATCTAAAGCAGTTTTTAATACACATGCTTCTGTATCAAATCCACATAAATATATATTATTAATTTCATTTTCATTTATATAAGTTTTTAGTTGTTCTGTCAAAGCAGTGTATGTTGTCTTTTCAAAAACTGTTAATTCATTATGTTTTATAGCCAACTCCATTCCTTTTTCTGTTAAGCATCCTTTATATTGTAAATCATTATAAAATCTACTATCTCTATTATTAATAAACTTTGTGAAAACCATATTTTCATACTGTTTGGAATTTATTAACTCTTTTATTTTTTCTAATATCTTTTTAGTGTTTTTATTAATAAAATCATTTTGTA
>JAGHJM010000052.1 GCA_017886645.1 Clostridia bacterium | reverse complement strand
ATTTATATTCTATAGCAGGAGATACTATAGAGTTAGCAAAACCTGTTATAGGAATTAAAGATCCTGCACCTGCAAATTTTCCAATTTTATTGAATATATTTAAGCTTGTAAGCAGAGCAGAAATACCTATTAGCACTATAGATACAACAGTAGATGATGCTGTTTCATCAAGACCTTTATACTTACAATAAAACATGATAAGTTGTCCAATAGAACAGATTAAGCCTCCAACCCAAAATGCATTAAAACAATTTTTAAATGTAGGCGAATTAGGTGATTTTTTATCAACATAGTTGCTATATTCTTGCTTAGTTTCTAGCGGATTATTCATAATATATCCTCCTTATATTAATCTCTATCTCTATCTAAAACAAATGCAATATCTAAATCTACAAAATATTGCGTTAACTTTTTACCATCAATTTGAGCTCTTTGATCAATAATCTTTACAGAAGATAAATAATCTATTGTTTTTGAAGCTTCATTTACAGCCTGTATTACTGCATCTTTCCAAGAAACAGTGGATGAGCCAGTTATACTTAAATGTTTTTCAATACTCATTAAAATCAACCTCCAATTAAATTTATAAATATATATTTTCCTAAATTTCTAAAAATATACAAAATAAAAATGAAAAATATTGCATTCATAAAAAAAACGTGGTAATATATAATAGCAACTGTATATGTTTGTATATTTGGCACAAATGTGTAAAAAGTTAAAATTAAATATTAAAAGCCGTTTGGAGAAAGCAAAGTAGATATAAGAAAAGATGTTATAGAGAGACGGGATTTTAGCTGGAAGCCTGTTATATCCTTATATTGAAATTTCACTTTTGAGGTTCTTTTTTGAACAATATTAGTATTTTAGTAGGAAAAGACGTTAGCTACGATATAGCTCAACGAGGTTAATAAAATTTTTATTAATAAAAATAGGTGGTACCACGATATCCATTTCGTCCTATTACGAGGATGAAATGGATTTTTTAATATATTATTTTAGTTAAAAATGTTAGAAAGTAGGCCAAGATTAGATTACAAAGTTTTTATCTAATTTGGGAAAATGAAGAAAGGAGTTTTTATATGAAAGAGCAAATTGAAAAGATTAGACAGTCAGCATTAGAAGAAATTAAAAATGCTAATGACGAAAAAGTACTTAATGATGCTAGAGTAAAATACTTAGGAAAAAAAGGAGAACTAACTTTAATACTAAGGGG
Source organism: Clostridia bacterium (assembly GCA_017886645.1). Lineage (GTDB taxonomy): Bacteria > Bacillota > Clostridia > TANB77 > CAG-508 > CAG-273. The sequence continues at coordinate 23,109 of JAGHJM010000052.1, read as the reverse complement.
TATGGGAGGACTTTCTTCAGAAGAAAGACCTGTAATAGGAAGCCTAGTAAACGAAGTTAGAGATGAAATCGAAAATTTAATAGAAGAGAGAAAAAAAGAATTTAAAGTAGCAGAAATAAAAAGAAAGCTAGAAACTGAAAAAATAGATGTAACAATGCCAGGAAAAAAAATAGAATTGGGTAGTGTACATCCTATAACACAAATTATAAATGATATAAAAGAAATATTTATAGGAATGGGATATCAAATAGCAGATGGACCAGAAGTAGAGTTTGCTACATATAACTTTGATAAATTGAATACACCTCCAGATCATCCAGCAAGAGATATACAAGATACATTTTATATAACAGATGATATAGTTTTAAGGTCACAAACATCACCAGTGCAAGCTAGAGTAATGGAAACTCAAAAACCACCAATAAAAATAATATGCCCAGGTGTAGTTTACCGTTCAGATAGTGTAGATGCAACACATTCACCAGTATTCCATCAAATAGAAGGATTAGTTGTAGATAAAAATATATCAATGGGAGACCTAAAAGGTACATTAGAGATGTTTGCTAAAAAATGTTTGGGAGAAAAAACACAAATAAGATTCAGACCACACCATTTCCCATTTACAGAACCTAGTGCGGAAGCTGATGTATCATGCTTCGTATGTGGTGGAAAAGGATGTAGAGTATGTAAAGAAGAAGGGTGGATAGAACTTTTAGGATGTGGAATGGTACACCCTAATGTACTTAGAAACTGTGGAATAGATCCAGAAATATATTCAGGTTTTGCATTTGGAATGCGGAATAGAAAGAATAGCAATGGCGAAATTTGGAATAGACGATATGCGTTTATTATATGAAAATGATGTACGCTTTTTAAAACAATTTGGAAATTAGGGAGAACTCTTAATTGCTGAAATCCAGAGATTAGGATAGGGCAAATAGATACAAACATGAGAAGATGAAACAAAATTTAAATTTCCTGGATTGAAAAATTGGAAATAAAGTTAAATTTCAAAAAATAAAAAATCGAAAGGGTGTAAAGTAAATGAAAGCAAGTTTAGAATGGTTAAATGAGTATGCAGACATAGATGTTTCTGCAAAAGAATTAGGAGACATTCTTACTATGACAGGTTCAAAAGTTGAAACTATAGATGACAAATCGGGAGAAATAAAAAATGTTGTAGTTGGAAAAATTTTAGAGGTTAAAAGTCATATAAATGCGGATAAATTAGTTGTTACTAAAGTAGACGTTGGAAATGGAGAAGTACTACAAATTATAACTGGTGCAAGCAATATCATAGTAGGAACGTCAGGTCAAATCGTTCCTGTGGCAAAACCAGGCTCAAGTTTGCCAGGAGGTAAGGAAATTAAAACAGGTAAGCTTCGTGGAATAGAATCTTGTGGAATGCTTTGCTCAATGGGAGAGCTTGGAATTGATCCAGCAACTTATCCAGATGCAGAAGAAGATGGAATATTTATACTAGATAGTAAATATGAAAAAAATATAGGTGAAGATATTGTAGATGTATTAGGTTTAAGAGAATCTATTATAGATTTTGAAATTACACCTAATAGACCAGATTGTTTATCTATAGAAGGATTGGGAAGAGAAACAGCAGTTTCATTAAATAAGCCGTTTAAAAATCCTAGAAAAAATTTAGATGAAATGAAAATAGAAAATAAAAAAGAATTAGAGGGACTAACAGTAGAAATTTCTGCACCAGATTTGTGTTACAGATATATAGCAAGAGTAGTTAAAAATATTAAGATAGGACCTTCACCAGAGTGGATGGTAAGAAGGCTTAATGCGTGTGGAGTAAGATCTATAAATAATATTGTTGATATAACAAACTATGTTATGTTAGAACTTGGTCAACCAATGCATGCTTTTGATATTAATTCAATTGATGGAAAACATATAAATGTAAGAAGAGCAAAAGCAAATGAAGAAATAATAACTCTAGATGGACAAAAAAGAAAATTGAATGAAAATATGCTTGTTATTGCAGACAGCAAAAAGCCTGTAGCAATAGCGGGAGTAATGGGTGGAGAAAATTCTGAGATAGAAAATGATACAAAAACAATAGTATTTGAGTCAGCAGTTTTTTATGGAGGAAGTGTTAGAAAAACAGCAAAAGTAGTAGGTTTAAGAACAGAAGCATCAAGTCGATATGAAAAGGGATTAGCACCTGAGAATGCTTTAAGAGCAGTAAATAGAGCGGTAGAACTAATAGAATTACTAGGTGCAGGAGAACCTGTAGATGGTATGGTTGATGTTTATCCTACTAAACAAAAAATTGTAAAAATTCCTTTAGAAGTAGATAGAATAAACAGATTATTAGGTATAAATTTGTCTAAAGAAGAAATGGTAACAATACTTAATAAGTTAAATATTAAAGTTGAAAATGATATTGTTATACCTCCATTTTTTAGACAAGATATTGAGCAAACAGCAGATGTAGCAGAGGAAGTACTACGCTTTTACGGTTATGATAAATTAGAAACAACATTAGTTAGTGCAGATACAACATTAGGGGGAAAAAACAAAAAACAGACTATAGAAGATAATATTTCAGATTTACTTGTACACAGTGGATTATCTGAAATATATACATATGGTTTTGTTAGTGAAAATGACTTAAGAAAATGTAATATTTCTAAAGATAGTAATTACGCTAAACAAGCAATTAAAATTATTAATCCACTAAGTGAGGATTATACAATGATGAAAACAACTTCAGTTCCATCAATGATGCAAATGTTAGAGAATAATAATAACTATAAGAACAAAAATGTTAAGTTATTTGATATTTCCAGAATATACAAAAATATAAATCAAAATATAGAAGAAGGAGAATTACCAGAAGAAGATACAATTTTAACGATTGGAATGTATGGGGAAGACATAGACTTTTATATTTTAAAGGGGTTAGTCGAAAATGTTTTAAATATAGTAGGAGTTACGAAATATGATGTTGTAAAAGAAACAGAAAATGACATGTATCACCCAGGAAGATGTGCAAATATAAAAATTGGAAAAGATGTAATTGGAACAATAGGAGAAGTAAATCCACTTCTTGCAACAAACTACGATATATCTCAAAGGGTATTGTTTGCAGAAGTCAATATTGATAAAATAGTAAAATATGCAAGAAATGTAAAAAAATACACTCCAATTCCAAAATTCCCAGCAGTAGAAAGAGATATTGCTATGATAGTAGATGAAACAGTTGAAGTAGGACAAATTCAAAAAATAATAGAAAAGAAAGCAAAAAAACTACTAGAAGAAGCTAAACTATTTGATGTTTATAGAAGTGAAAAAATTGGAAATGATAAGAAAAGTATAGCATATGCATTAAAGTTTAGAGTGCCAGATAGAACTCTAACAGATGATGAAATAAATGTTGTTATGAAAGAAATAATAGAAGAACTAGAAAAACAATTAAATGCAGAGTTAAGAAAATAAAACTAATACTAAAAAAGCAGAAACATTATGTTTCTGCTTTTTTAATATTATAAAAATTTACTTAAAGTAAAAAATTAGTTTAAAATTATTTTTAATATATTTTTTGCAATTTTTTCAGTTACATTATCAACATCACGAAGAGGATTCAATTCAACTAAATCTAAAGATTTGACAAAGTTATTTTTGATATATGTACGAATTATATTAGCGATTTCATAGGCTTCATCTAAATTTATTCCATCTACAGCTGGAATTGATACACCCGGAGCTATCTTAGGGTCTATAACATCTAAATCATAACTTATATGAACTCCATTAGTACCATTAGAAGCTATTTCAAATGCTTTATTTAAAATTTCTTCTGCACCATATTTATGAATGTCTTCTGTAGAAAAAACAGTAACTCCAGCATTTTTTATATTTGGCATTTCCCATGGGTCAATATCTCTTCCACCAACAATAACAGCATTTTTAGGATTATAAAAATTACCATTATGAAAATCTGCTAAAAGTTTTTTTTCATAATTTGCGATTACTGCTAAAGGTAAACCATGTAAATTTCCAGAAGATGTAGAATTAAAAGTATTAAAATCTCCATGAGCATCTACCCAAATTATTCCTAAATTCTGATGCTTTTTTATTGAAGCAAGAGCCGAAGCTATAGCAATAACATGGTCTCCACCTATTGTAACTGGAAAGTTCTCATTTTTTAGTATTTCATATACAAGGTTATATAATCTTGTATTAAATTCATTTACTGGAGCTAGGTTTTTCTTTTTATTTTCTTTTTCTAATTCCTTTTTTACGTTTTGAGAATAAATAACATGTACTCCTTCTATATTTGGATTAGAAATATAAGTATTCAAATTTTTGGTAATTGCTTCTGGCCCAAATTTAGCACCATCAACATGAACTCCTAAATCTGAGCAAGCATCTATTAAAGATATTTTTTTCATATATAAATCAACCGTCCTTTCGCAAAAATCTTTCACACGAGACTTTATTATAGCACAATAAAATAAAATATCAATACTAAAAAATAAAATGGATAAAAATTCAATTGGATTAGAAGATATTGAAAAAGTAAAAGCTATATGTTAAAATTATAATGTAAAAACAATTAAAAGAAGAAAGAAGGAAAACAAATGGCAAAAAAGAAACATAATATAGTAGGAAAAATAGCTGTAAAATGCATAGCATTAATATTGGCAGGTCTTATGGTATTAAGCGTTGCAGGAACACTTATATACTATTTATTTATGATGTAATAAAGATAGACAAATGAAAACGAGGTAATAGTTTTGGAAAATTTTTTAGTAAATATAAACGAAATGACTGACGGAATAATAACATATGCTCAAGATGTATTTAACAATCCGTTTAAAATAATTCCAGTAATATTAGACTTAGCAATTGTTGTATACATTATTTATAAATTCATAAAGTCTGCAAGAAATTCAAGAGTATGGCAATTATTAAAAGGAATAATTCTAATTATATTAATTACAATTCTTAGTGATATATTACAATTTAGAATATTAAACTTTATTTTAACAGTATTTATGCCATATGGTGTAATTGCACTTATGATTATATTTCAACCAGAGTTACGTAGAATGTTAGAGCAACTTGGGACAAATAAATTAACAAAATATTTCGGAATGGAAAAGGATATGGCAACTAAGGCTAAAGAGGATGTATATAAAGTAGTAATAGCAGCAGAAGAACTTTCAAAAGCAAAAACAGGTGCATTAATTGTAATAGAGAGAGACATACAAATAAATGACATAATAGGAACTGGGGTTTCAATTAATGCAGAAATATCACCACAATTATTAGTAAACTTATTTACACCAAATACACCTTTACATGATGGAGCAGTTATTATTTCAAAAAATAAAATAGCAGCAGCTGCTTGCATTTTGCCTTTAGCTGATGATAAAGATATTGCTAAAGAATTGGGAACAAGACATAGAGCAGCTTTAGGAATTTCAAAAGAAAGTGATGCAATTGCTGTTGTGGTATCTGAGGAAACTGGAAAAGTATCTGTTGCAAAAGATGGTACTTTAATTGCAGATGTACGAGAAGATGCTTTAAAGAAAATTCTTATAAAATATATAGTAACAAAAAGATTTATGAAAAATGACAAAAAGAAATTTGCTGATATTTTAAAATTAAAAAAGAATAATGTTACTAATACAACTGAAAAATCAGATGTAGATGCAGAAATAAAGAATGATGAGGAAAAATGAGTATAAGAAATATAAAATTAACAATAGAATATGATGGAAAAGACTTTAACGGATGGCAAAAACAACCGAATAAATTAAATATTCAAGGCAATATAGAAGATGCTATACAAAAAGTAACAGGGGAAAAGGTAGAATTATATGCATCTGGAAGAACTGATGCTGGAGTACATGCACTTGGACAGGTTGCAAACTTTAAAACAGAAACTAATATTCCAATAGAAAAAATTGCAACAGCTATAAATTCACAACTTAAAACTTCTATTAGAGTTCAAAAAGCAGAAGAAGTAGATGAAAGATTTCATAGTAGATATAATTGTAAAAGAAAAACATATAGATATATTATAAATAATAATGAACAAGCAAGTGCAATTTATAGAAATATGGAATACCATTTTCCAAAAAAACTTAATATAGAGAAAATGAAAAAAGCTGTAAAATCTTTTGTAGGAACATATGATTTTTCAGCTTTTAAATCTAGTGGTACAAGTAATAAAAGTAGTATTAGAACAATTTATAATGCAGAGATAAAAGAGGAAAATGGAAGAATAGCTATAGAGCTTGAAGGTAATGGCTTCTTATATAATATGGTTAGAATAATAGCTGGTACCTTATTAGAGGTAGGAATGGAAAATGTAGAACCAGAAGAGATATTAGAGATAATAAATAGTAAGGACAGAAAAAGAGCAGGAAGAACTCTTCCTCCACATGGATTATATTTAGTAAAAGTTAACTATGAATAAAATAATTGTCTAAAAATGTAACGCCAAGCAAACTTCTTACATAATATATAGTAAACTATATGATGTAGGAAGGAGAGTATAACATAAGTTATACAACAAAAATATGAATGTATTATTAATTTTCTTTGCATTGCCAATTGCAACAATAATATTGGCAGTTGTACTTCAAAAAATACTAAAATGCCCATTACTTGTAGCAGCAACCTTTTTTGCAATTTATTTAATAGTAGCTTTTGTTCTATCACCAAGTGGAACGCTATTAATATATGTAATACTATATAGCATTTTGGCTTATGTTACAGCAGTATTAACAAATCTAATATGCAGAATAAAAAGTAGATTTGGTAATATATTTACAAATAATAATTGCGTATGCAATAATGAAAATACAGCGTCCACTATTTCGGGAAATATTAGAATTATACCTAGCAATTGTGAAAATGAAAATAACCAGGTAACCACAGTTACAACAACTACTGGTTCTGGTACATTATCAACTACATCAAATACTTATTTGAATGGAAGAAATACTGGGTGTACATGTGGTAGAGTATGTAGAAGAAGATAAAATACAAAAATACATAGTAAACACTACCGTTTACTGTGTATTCTATAAAAAGATATATTAAAATAATTAAATTATAAAAGGATTAAAGTTGTACAACTTTAATCCTTTTATAGTCTGTAAAAAAATGTAATAATAAGTCGAACGAAAAAACTTTACAAGCTATAAAAAATGTTGTAGTATATTTTTAATAAAAAATTGCAATTTTTTTATTTTATATTTTATTCAAAAGATTTTATTCAAAAATATTAAAATCCATAATTTAAATTATGATCTTAAATTTCCAATAAAAGAATTAAAGGTGGTGAAATTTATGTGCTTTACGCTATAAAAAAAGATATTATAGAGATAGCCTTTATAATAACAATAATTATATTCTCGGTAATACCAAATTTAGTGCCTAAAAGTGCCAGTCAAAATAGTTATACAAATCTAGAAAATATTAATGTTTCTCAAGAAAATATTTTAAATTCAAATATAAATTCCAATAAAAATTTAAATAAAATATTAAATACAGAAGTTACGAATACTAATCAATTAACTAGCATCGAAGAAAATAGAAATAATACAAATATGGATGTAAATAACAGTTGGAGAATAGAAATTCCTAAAATCGGACTAAATGCACCGATAAAGGAAGGAACAACTCAGCAAGTAATGTTAGAAGCGGTAGGACATTTTACAGAAACATCAAAAGATACTGGAAATGTTGGGCTTGCAGCACACAATAGAGGGTATCAATGTAATTTCTTTTCTAGAATAAAAGAATTAAAGAAAGGAGATAAAATAATATATAGAGGTCCTAATAAAACTAGAACATATATAGTAGAAACAAATACAATTATAGAACAAACTAATTGGGACTATTTAAAAGAAAGTAAAGATAATAGAATAACTTTAATCACATGCGAAGAAAATAAGAGAGAATACAGAAGATGTATTCAAGCTATAGAAGAAAAAAGTTGAAAGGAGGGTATGATTAATAAATCATACATAAAAGTAAATGGTAAGAAAAATAATATACATATTATTAGTGATAATTTTTATAGTAGCTATTTTCAATAATTTTAATATAATTTCAAAAGCAGCAACAATGCCAATTAGTTCTGCAGACTTATATTCAAAAGGTGAGGTGGTATATTTCAATTACGATAACATTGGAATTGGAGTGGAAGTTACAGTATATAAAAAAGATGGAGTAGAGTATCCAGCCTATTGTATAAATAAAGGAAGACCTGGTGTAACAGAAGAACATGGTTACACAGTTAGCATTAATAGATTATTAACCAACAATAAAATATGGAAAGCAATTGTAAATGGTTATCCTTTTAAAACTCCACAAGAATTAGGCTGTAATAATATGCAAGAAGCATATGCAGCAACTAAGATGGCAGTTTATGACGCTATGTATAATTATGACCTAGATAAATTTACAGTACATGGCGATGTAGATAGCAATAGAAGAGTAGTAGCAGCAATAAAAAAAATTATAACAGCAGCACGTAATTCTACAGCTTCAAAAGAAGTTGCTGTACTAAAAATAAATGAAGACACAAAAGAATGGAAGGTTGATGATATTAATAAAAATTATGTAAGTAAAACATATAGTGTGACAGCATCAGCTGCTAATGAAACATATGATATTATATTAGAAAATAATAATGGAAACCTTGCAAAAGTAGTTAATTTAGAAAATAAAGAGACAAGTAATTTTAAAGCGAACGAAAAATTTAAAATATTATTACCTATAACAGAGTTAGAGAATAAAGGAGAATTTACTATTAAAGCATCTTCAGAATTAAAAACAATGCCAATTTTTTATGGCGAAACACCTAATAGTGAATGGCAAAATTTTGCAATTGCAGCAGGTTATTTTGAACCTACAGATGTAAAATTAAAACAATATTATAGTGAAAATTATACAAAAATAGAGATAATAAAGAAAGATGGAAAAGATGGTAATTCATTAAAAGGAGGAAAATTTAATTTATATGATGAAGAAAATAATTTGTTATATACGGACTTAACATCTGACGAAAATGGTAAGATAAGTATAGAAAATTTAATTCCAGGAAAATATTATATAGAAGAAGTAATTCCACCAGAAGGATATTCTAAATTAGAGGATATAGTAGAAATAGACTTAAAACTAAATCAAGTATATAAATTAACTATAAATAATTTTGAAGAACCAGAAGATGAAGACAAAGTGGTTCCAGAAGAAAATAGTTCAGAAGTAGGAGAAGAAAAAAAGATATTACCTAGAACAGGATATTAATATAAAAAATGAAAAAGCATAATACCTATTCTTCAAAAAACAAATAAGCTTTCTTATTACATAAATACAAAATTTTTTTATTGACAGAAAATTGCACAGAATATATAATATACTAAGTTATTTGTAATTACTAGGAAGAAGGAAGATTTTATGCTTTTTCAAGTTATAGGTTTAATTATATTAATATTATTCAATGCTTATTTTGCTGCAAGTGAGATGGCCTATATTTCATTAAATGATAATAAAATAGACAAAGAAGCAAAAGAAGGAAATAAGAAGGCAAAAAAAATACAAAAGATGCTTAATAATCCAAGTAAATTTTTAGCAACAATTCAAATAGGAATAACACTTGCAGGATTCTTATCAAGTGCATTTGCGGCAGATACATTTGCTACGCAATTAGCACCAGTTTTAAATTCATGGATACCAAGCTTAGGAATAGGTTTTTGGGAAACGTTATCTATCATAATTATCACAATAATTTTATCATTCTTTACATTAATTTTTGGAGAATTAGTTCCAAAAAGATTAGCAATGAAATACTCTGAAAAAATAGCATATTCTACTATAGGATTTATAAGTTTAATTTCAGTTATAGCTTCACCTTTTGTAAAACTTCTTACAGCAACAACCAATATAGTATCTAAAATATTTGGAGTTAGTGAACATGAAGAAGAAATTGTTACAGAAGAAGAAATAAGAATGATGGTAGATCAAGGACAAGAAAAAGGTGTTATAAAGAAAAATGAAAAAGATTTAATAAATAATGTATTTCAATTAAATGACATAAACGCAGCTGAAATAATGACACATAGAACAGAAATATTTGCTATTGACATAAATGATGATATATATGAATTATTAGATGATATTGATGATTATAAATATAGTAGAATACCGGTATATGAAGACACGATAGACAATATACAAGGTATACTATTTTTAAAAGATGTTTTAAAAGGTCTAAGTGATAAGAAAAAAATAAAAATTAAAAATATTATGAGAGAAGCTTATTTTATACCGGAAACAAAGCCAATAGATGAAGTTTTTAAAGAGCTACAAAGAAATAAATTACAGATGGCAATTGTATTAGATGAATATGGAGGAACTTCAGGATTACTTACAATGGAAGATATATTAGAAGAATTAGTAGGTAATATTTTTGATGAATATGATGATGAAGAAATTGAATATAAAAAAATAGATAATAATACATACATGATGGAAGGAAATATACCACTATATGAATTCAAAAGAATTGTAGGAATAGGATTTCCAGAAGGCGATTATGATACTTTATCTGGATACCTATTGGATAAATTAGGTAGAATTCCAGAGGAAGATGAAGAAGCCATTGTTGAAGATGATAAATTAACTTATAAAATTGAAGAAGTAGATGATAAAAGAATAAAATGGGTAAAAGTATGTAAAAATAATCAAGAAAATGATGTACAAGAAATAGATAAAGAAGATAATGATACAAATGAGAAAGAAGAATAATAAGAAAGGTTTGTGATCGTATGAAAAAAAATAAATTAATTAAAATTATATTAATAGTAGTATTAATAATTATAATAGCTTTAATCGCTACATTTGTAACAATATATTTTATAGAAAAAGGTAAAATGGATTATAGCATAGAAAGCATAGACGATTACAAATATAGTATACTATATAAAGACGATAAATATGGAGTTATTAATAAAGATGGTGAAATAGTTGTAGAGCCAACATATTCAAATGTACAAATACCAAATCCATCAAAACCAGTATTTATTTGTGTAAGTGATTACAATAGTGAAACAGGAACATACGATAATAAAATTTTAAATGACCAAAAGCAACAAATATTAACAACATTTGATAGAGTGACTGCAATATCTGTAGAAGCAACAGACAGTAATGTACCATATGAAAAAAGTGTTTTAAGATATGAACAAGGTGGAAAATATGGACTAATAGATTTTGATGGCAACCAAATAACAGAAGCAATTTATGACGAAATATCTGGAGTGGATTATAAAGAAGGAACTCTATTAGTAAAAGAAAATGACCAATATGGAATAATAAATATTAATGGTGCTACAATAATAAAAGCTGAATATGACGAAATTTCAGCTGATAATTATTATGATTCAGAAAATAAAAGTAAAAAAGCAGGATTTATAGTAAGAAAAACTACAGATGAAGGATATAGATATGGGTATATTTCATATGAAGGTAAAAAAATATTGGATACTGAATATACAAAAATAGAAAGAGTAAATGAAATACAACAAGAAGATATATATCTAATTGCATATAAAGATGGACAAGCAGGGCTAATGAGAAATAACAAACAAATAACTAATTATGAATTTGAAAATATAGAATATAATCTTCAAAATGACTTATTTATAGTTCAAAGAAATTCAAAAAAAGGACTAATTAATAAAAATGGAGAAACAGTAATAAATACAGAATATGATGATATAACTTTCGGAGGAGAATATATTAATGCTTATTTAAATAATGAATTAATTATATTAGATTTAAATGGCAATAAAATAGATAATTCTGAATTTGTAAGTTTAAAAAACACTGAAGACAATAATTATTATATTGCAATAGATAAAGATGATTTATATACAGTTTTAGATGTAAATAGAAATAATCTTTTAAGCGAGAAATACGATTATATTGAATATTTAGGAGATAGTAAATTCATTGTTATGAAAGACAGAAAAAGTGGTGTCATTGATAATAACAATAATTTCTTAATAGAAGTAAAATATAATAGTTTAATAAAAATATATGGAACTAATCTAATTCAAGCATATGATTCAGAAACTGATGAAACAATAATATATAATAAGGACTTTCAAGAAGTTGGGAAAATGCAAGCGGCAGAAGTAAATACACGCGATAATTATGTAGTACTAATATCAGATAACAATTTTGAGTACTTTAATTACGATGGAGAGAAAATAGATGGAAAAGATCTATTTAGTGCTAATTTAATAGCATATAGTGAAAATGGAAAATGGGGATTTAAAGACAAAAATGGCAATATAATAGTAAACTGTGAATATGACATGGTTACAGAAATAAATGAATATGGATATGCAGGAATAAAGAAAGATGGAAAATGGGGATCAATAGATTCAAACGGAAAAATAATTCAAGAACCTGTATACACTTTAAATACAAATCAACCTAGTTTTATAGGAAAATATTATAAAATAGAGTCATGGACTGGAGAAAATTGTTATAGTGATAATCAGACACAAGAAGATGCTAACAACGAAATACAATAAATAATATGGAATAGAGGAAATAAAATGTATGAACAATTTGGAATAACTGAAAATATAGAAAATCTTGCTAATGAAGCTGAAAAGAATATTGAAAATGTATTTAAAAAGATAGAAGAAGTGGAAGCATATAATAGCGTAAAAGTTATGAATGCTTTTCAAAAATATAGAATTTCAGAAATACATTTTAATAGTACAACTGGATATGGATATGGAGACATAGGAAGAGATACTTGCGAAAAAGTATTTTCAGAAATATTCAAAACAGAAGACTGTATTGTAAGAGGGCAATTTATTTCTGGAACCCATGCTTTAACTGTTGCACTATTTTCATTGCTAAGACCAGGTGATACATTACTTAGCATTACTGGTAAACCATATGATACATTAGATGAAGTAATAGGAATAGTTGATAATCCAAGCTCTTTAAAATCATATAATATAAATTTCGAACAAGTAGATTTAAATGAAGATAGTGAGTTTGACTTTGAATCTATAGAAAGTATATTAAGAAATAAAAAAATAAAAGTAATAGAAATACAAAGATCAAAAGGATATAGTAATAGAAAGAGCATATCTATAGAAAAATTAGAAAAAGTAATAAAATTTATTAAGAACATAGATAAAGATGTAATTATTATGATAGACAATTGTTATTGTGAGTTTGTAGATACAAAAGAGCCAATAGAAATAGGGGCGGATATTATAGTTGGTTCATTAATAAAAAACTTAGGAGGAGGAATAGCACCAAATGGTGCATACATAGCAGGAAGAAAAGATTTGATACAACTAGCTTCTGAAAGACTAACTGTACCAGGAGAAGGAAAAGAAGTAGGTCCTTCATTAGGAATTACAAAATCTATTTTACAAGGAATATTTATGGCACCAAGTGTAGTAGCATCTAGTTTAAAAACTGCTGTATTTGCAAGCTATTGCTTAGAAAAATTAGGGTATGAAGTTGAACCAAAATATAATAGTAAAAGAGCAGATATTGTACAAACAATAAATTTTAAAGATGAAAATAAATTAATAAAATATTGTCAAGGAATTCAAATGGGTTCACCTATTGATTCTGATTCAATTCCAGAACCTTGGGATATGCCTGGCTATACGGATAAAGTAATAATGGCAGCAGGAGCTTTTACACAAGGATCATCAATTGAACTTTCATGTGACGGACCTATAAGACCTCCATATACAGCATTTATGCAAGGAGGACTTACATATCAATATGGAAAATTAGGAGTTCTTAAAGCTATACAAAATATAGAATAAAATATTATGGTGATTTAAAATGAAAGTTGTAATTGTTGGTGGAGGACCAGCAGGAATGCTTGCTGGAATTTCTGCTATAAAATCAAAAAATGAAGTAATAATTATTGAAAAGATGGATATTTTAGGTAAAAAATTGCTAATAACAGGAAAGGGAAGATGTAATATTACTAGCAATTTACCTATGGATGAGTTTATAAAAAATGTACCAGGAAACGGAAAATTTTTATATAGCAGTTTTAATAATTTTACAAATAAGGATATAGTAAATATTTTAGAAGAAGAAGGTGTAAAAACAAAAGTTGAAAGAGGACAGAGGGTATTTCCTATGTCAGATAAAGCAATAGATGTTAGAGATGAATTATTAAATAAATTAATAAAATTAGGAGCTAAAATATACAAAAATTCTGAAGCAAAAGAAATAATTGTAAAAGATAAAAAAGTTATAGGTCTTAAATATAAGAGCGAAAACGTAATAAAAGAAATAAAATGTGATAAATTAATTTTAGCAACAGGGGGGAAAAGTTACCCTTTAACAGGTTCGACTGGTGACGGATATAAGTTAGCAGAGAAAGTAGGTCATACTGTAACTAAAATAAGACCTTCATTAGTACCTTTGGAAGTAGATAAATCATACATAAACATTTGTAAAGAATTACAAGGGTTAAGCTTAAAAAATGTAAAAATATATTTAATAGATATTAATAAAGGAAAAAATATTTATGAAGATTTTGGAGAAATGCTATTTACACATTTTGGAGTATCCGGACCAACTATTTTAAGTTCATCGGCACATTTACTAAGATACAAAGATATAGATAATTTATTAAAAGAAAATAAAATAGAGCTAAGAATAGATTTAAAACCTGCTTTAACAGAAAAAAAACTAAATGAAAGAATTTTAAGAGATTTTTCAGAAGAAAAAAATAAAGAGTTTAAAAATAGTTTAAATAATTTATTACCTAAAAAAATGATTGAGTTGATAGTAAGAATATCAGAAATTAATCCAGAAAAGAAAGTGAATGAAATAACAAAAGAGGAAAGAAAAAAATTAGTACATATATTAAAAAATCTTAACTTTATAATTAGAGGTTTTAGGAATATTGAAGAAGCTATTATTACTGCAGGAGGAATTGACATTAGAGAAATAAACCCTAAAACAATGGAATCAAAAATAGTTAAAGGATTATTTTTTGCAGGAGAAATTATAGATGTAGATGCATATACGGGAGGATTTAATTTACAAATTGCATATTCTACAGGATACACAGCTGGAAAGGATTAATAATATATGGATGAAATTAAAACAATAACAGAGAATGTAGTCACTGAAATAACTGAAAAAAAATCAAAGTTCATTGCTAATTTATGTTATGTAAATAATATTAATCAAGCAGAAGAACAATTAAATATAATTAGAAAAAAATATCATGATGCGAGACATAATTGCTATGCGTATAGAATATTAGAAAATGAAAAAATTATATCAAAATCAAGTGATGACGGTGAACCATCTGGGACAGCTGGTTCACCAATGTTGTCAATACTTGAAAAAAATGAATTATGCAATATATTAATTGTTGTAACGAGATATTTTGGTGGAATTTTATTAGGAACAGGAGGTTTGGTTAGAGCTTACTCAGGAGCTTTACAAAAAGCAATTGAAAATTCAAATTTAGCAATTGAAAAGTTGGGCAGTGAAATCGAGATTGTTTTAAATTATAAAGATTTCGAAAAATTTAAACATTATTGTAAAAAGAATACTATAAATATTCTTAATGCAAGATATATAGAAAATGTATTTTGCACAATTGAAGTTCAAAATAGTAAAATAGAAAAAATCCTAAATGATGCTCAAAAAAATGAAATCTATATGTTAAATTTTAACATATTAGGAAACAAATCAATAAAAGAAAATATTGAAAAATGAATAAAAACACAAAAAAATAGAAAAAATTTCCAAAAAATCTGTTGCATTTTTCTGGAAATTATATTATAATGAATCCTGTAAAAAATTTACAAAAATAAGATAAGGGGGAAATTAATTTGAGCGAAAAAATTACAGTTTTAATTGCAGATGATAATAACGAATTTGCAATGACTTTGGCGGAACATTTAGGAGAAGAAAAGGATATGGAAATAGTAGGAATTGCTAGAGATGGAGAAGAAGCATATAATTTAATACTAGAAAAACAACCAGATGTGGTCTTGCTAGATATTATTATGCCACATTTAGATGGACTAGGGGTATTAGAAAAATTAAATGAATCAGCAAATACCATAAAGAAATTACCTATTTGCATTATTTTGTCTGCTGTTGGACAAGATAAAATTACACAAAAAGCAATTGCATTAGGGGCACAATATTATGTAGTAAAACCATTTGAAATTAGTCTTCTAGTAAAAAGAATTAAAGAGGTGAAAAATTATCAACCAACTACTAATAGAAACTTTATTAGTAGAGAGACAAAATCACAATATATTGAAATTAACCCAGAGAAAAAGAAAAATAGTGAAAGTTTAGAGGCTTTAGTAACTAATGTTATTCATGAAGTTGGAGTTCCAGCACATATAAAAGGATATCAATACTTAAGAGAAGCAATTATGATGGCAATTTCTGATATAGATGTAATAAATCAAATTACAAAGCAATTATATCCAGATATATCTAAAAAATATCATACAACACCAAGTAGAGTAGAGCGTGCCATTCGTCATGCAATTGAAGTGGCTTGGGGAAGAGGACAACAAGAAACAGTAGAAAGCATATTTGGATATACAGTGTCAGCTGATAAGGGAAAGCCAACAAATAGTGAATTTATTGCAATGATAGCTGATAAATTAAGGCTTGAATTAAAGAGTGCATAAGATATGCAAGAAAAGCTACGAAAGTAAAAGGATATAAAATCAATTATAACAATTATAATGTGATAACTTATATAAAATAGTTATAAATTAAGTAAAAGATTAGATCTCAATGAAAGAAAAATTTATAATAAAGTAAAAATCCAATATTTATTGATCTTTAAAATGTTAATCAGTAAATATTGGATTTTTTATAAAAAAGCTTACGAAGTAGATGAAATTAGGTATGTACATAAGTATTATCAATAAAAATTTTCAAGTGAATTTATACATAAACATCAGAAAGACTAAAGACAGTTGGTTTTACAACACCATATTATTATTCATCTATTGTAACATTAGTAAATAGTAATGTAGAATATGCAAATGCTACAGGGATTTCCGATTTAGAGGGGGGCAACTTGTACTTCACAAATTAATTAGGAAAGTTTTATTTTTTATGTACTAAATAAATTTATATGATAAAATAGAATAAAAAATAAAGTGGATTTAAAATGGTAAAAAAATATATAAAAGCAATTATAATAATTTGTGTATTTATCTTAATTATTTTAACTATGGTAAAGATGAGTACAGGAGTAAATAATCAACAGTTTATGAACAAGATAAACTATGATATAACGTTGCATGAAAATGGAGATATGGCAATTGTAGAAGATTGGGACATATATATTAGTCATACTAATACTATTTTTAAGAATTTTGATATATCAAATAAATTTGGAGAAATAAAAGATGTTACGGTAAAAGACTTAAGTAGCAATACTAATCTGACAAAAATAGACGAGGAAATGTACCATGTAACAACAGACTGTTATTACGCTTTAGAAATAAGCGGTAATAAATTTGAAATTGCATGGGGAACGGGAATGGAAAACAGAAGTGGAAACAAAAAATATCAAATTACTTATACTATTACAGATGTAGTATCAGATTATAAAGATTGTCAAGAATGGTATTGACCAATATTAAGTGATGCCAATGAAAATCCAGTAAAAAAGGTAAATGGAACAATAAAGATTCCTTATAATGTAGAAAATATAGAAAATCTAAAAGTTTGGGGACATGGACCACTAAATGATAAGATAGAAAAAGTATTTAATGATACTGTTAAGTTTGAAGTAGATAACTTAGAAGCAGGAGAGATGCTAGAGTTAAGAGTTGCTACATCAGAAAAAATATTTAAAAATTTAAAAAAAGTAAATGATTATAATTATCTAAATACAATAATAGATAAAGAAACGGAATGGGCTGATGAATCAAATATTTTTTGATAGAATTAAAGTAATAACATTAATACTTTGGGGAATTTTATATGGAATTTACTCTATTGTATATATTTTTAGATAATAAAATATAAAAAAATCTTAAAGAAAAAATATGACGGACTTATACATACACAATTAAGATATTATAGAGAAATTCCAAGAGAGGAAGCTACGCCTAGTGAAGCAAATTATTTATTTAGATTTGACAAAGATATTAACCAAGACATGAAGTATCAATCAGATATAGTGGCTGCAACTATATTAGACTTATGTTTAAAGAAATGCATAGATATAAAAATGAAATAAAAACAGGTTTGTATAAAAATAGAAAATACTGATATAGATTTGGAAAGAGATGAAAAGGAAGTACTTAAATTACTAAAAAATGTGGCACAAGGAAAAGAGGAGTTTTTTATAGAAGATATAAAAAAATATGCCAAAGATCATTATTCAAAATATAGTACATACATAAATAATATTATAGGCAACACAAGAATTAATCTTTATAAAATGAAGTTTATAAATAAAGCAGACCAAGATTTGTATAAAATGTCGAAAAGGGCATTAAATTCATTTCAAATGCTTAAATGGATAATTATTACAGCTATTTTAGCAATAGCAATAGCTAATATTAATATTTTTGAAGTAGCAATTATTGCTGAAACTACTATAGCATTTTTACCAACAATACTAGAAATAACGATATGTATGATTCCAATATTAATATTAAAACTAGTAAGTTTAAAAATTTTATCTAAAACTCAAAATAGAATAGCAGTTATAACTCAGAAAGGATTAGAAGAGCAAGAAAAGTGGAAAGGTCTTGCTAATTATATGAAAGAAATTTCTTTGTTAAATGAAAAAGAAGTACCATCACTAATTATTTGGGAAAAATATTTAGTATATGCTACTGCATTTGGAATTGCAGATGAGGTAATAGAACAGATGAAAGCAAAATATCCTGGAGTATTTATAGAAGAATACTGGGATAAAGAAAAAGAAGAAATATATAAAGTTACTAGATTTGTAAGTAGTGGATATTCGTATTATAACACAAATCCAATATCATCATTGAAAAGCAACGCAAGTAGTGCATATAGCATATCGTTAAGAGAAATAAGCAGGCATACCAACTCTAGTGGCTCTGGAGGAGGTGGAGGATTCTCCGGAGGAGGAGGCGGTGGCCGGAATGGGGGGAAGATAAAATAGAAAGTTCTTGACAAAACTATGTACATTATGATAAAATAATATCCTGTAAGCCGCCTAGGTCGGGTAATTAAATGTTGAGAAAAATCAACTACCTTGTATTTTATGCTTAGCGAGTATACGAAAAAGAGGAGGTGTACATATAATGTACGCAATAATTGAAAGCTGTGGAAGACAATATAAAGTAGCAGAAGGAGATGTAGTTTTCTTTGAAAAACTAGATGTTGAAGAAGGAAAAAAAGTTACTTTTGATAAAGTAGTTTTAGTTTCTGAAGACAAAAAAGTAGAAGTAGGAGCTCCTTATGTTAAAGGTGTTAAAGTTGAGGGAAAAGTAGTTGCTAATGGCAAAGGAAAGAAAATTATAGTTTACAAATATAAAGCTAAAAAGAACTACAGAAGAACTCAAGGACATAGACAACCATATACAAATGTTGAAATTACAAAAATAAAAACAGCAGCAGAAAAAGAGACAAAAGCTGCAGAAACAAAAACAGCAGAAGTTAAAGCTGAAAAAGCTACAACAAAGAAATAAATTATATGAGATAACTAATAATAAATATAAGAGATTAATACATTGAATAAATTTTACTTGAAGGGAGTGAAAGATAAATGGCACATAAAAAAGGTCAAGGTAGTGTAAAAAATGGTAGAGACAGTGAGTCAAAGCGCTTGGGACTTAAAAGAGCTGATGGACAAATTGTTCTAGCTGGAAATATACTAGTAAGACAAAGAGGAACAAAATTCCACCCAGGTACAAATGTTGGTATAGGAAGTGACGACACTTTATACGCAAAAGTAACTGGAAAACTTAAATTTGAAAGACTTGGAAAAGATAAAAAACAAGTTAGCGTTTATCCTGTAGAAGAAGGAAAAAAAGACTAAATAAAATATAATAAAAATAAATATGATATAAGCTAAATATTCTTATATCATATTTATTTTTATATGTAGTTTATATTGGCAACTTTGGGTTGTAAAATATAAAAAAATTAAGTATAATTAGAATGTAAAAAATGAAAATTAGTATAAAGGAATGGTGACTATGGGAGATAAAAAGATACGTATATTAACAGGAGATAGACCAACAGGCAGGTTACACATTGGACATTATTTTGGATCTTTAAAAACAAGAGTAGAAATGCAAAATAGTGGAAAATATGATCCTTATATTTTAATTGCAGATGTTCAAGCCTTAACTGATAATTTTAACAATCCTGAAAAGGTAAGAAAAAATGTGAAGGAAGTAATGCTTGATTATTTATCTATAGGAATAGATCCAGAAAAAACTACTATTTGTATACAATCTATGATACCTGAAATTGCAGAACTTACAATTTTCTATTCTAATTTAGTAACAATTGCAAGATTAGAAAGAAATCCAACCGTAAAAACTGAAATTGCGCAGAAGAAAGAGTTATTTGGAGAAAGTGTAACATATGGATTCTTAGGTTATCCCGTAAGTCAAGCAGGGGATATTACAGCATTTGAAGGAGAGGTTGTACCAGTAGGAGAGGATCAATCACCTTTAATAGAACAATGTAGAGAAATTGTAAGAAAATTTAATTCTATATATGGAGAAGTTTTAGTAGAACCTAACATTGCTTTATCAGAGGGAAAAAGAATTAAAGGATTAGATGGAAATGAAAAAATGGGAAAATCATTAGGAAATGCTATTTATTTATCTGACTCAGAAGAAGAGGTAAATAAAAAAGTTATGAGTGCTGTAACAGATCCAAATAGGATAAAGAAAGATGATTTAGGAAATCCAGATGTATGCATGGTAGCTTATTATCATAAATTATTCAGCAGCGAAGAAGAATGTAAAAACGTTTGCGAAGAATGTAAAGCAGGTAAAAGAGGATGTGTAGATTGTAAGAAACAATTAGCACAAAATATAAATAAATTTTTGAAACCAATAAGAGAAAAAAGAAAATATTATGAAGAAAGACCTGAATTAGTAGAAAAATATTTAATGGAAGGTACAAAAAAAGCGCAAAATACAGCAAAAGAAACTATGAAAAGAGTAAAGAAAGCAATGAAATTAGATTATTTTAATAATTAAAATAAGAATAATTTTTATGTGAAGAGGAAATCTATATTTATAATATATACTTAAATTAAAGGAGAAAATATGTTTACAGATTACGTAAAAATAATAGCAAAAGCTGGAAACGGTGGAAATGGAGCAATATCATTTAGAAGAGAAAAATATGTAGCCGCAGGTGGACCGGATGGTGGAGACGGCGGAAAAGGTGGAGATGTATACTTTGAAGTTGATCCAGATGCTAATACATTAATAGATTTTAGATATAAGAAAAAATTCAAAGCAGAAAATGGAAAAAATGGTGAAGGTGCAAGAAGATTCGGCAAAAGCGGGGAAGATTTAATAATAAAAGTACCAATAGGCACTATAATAAAAGATGCAAAAAGCGAAAGAGTCTTAGCAGATTTATCAGAAAAGGGGCAAAAAGTATTAATACTTCATGGTGGAAGAGGAGGAAAAGGAAACTCTAATTTTGCAACTGCCACAAGACAGGCCCCAAGATTTGCACAAGATGGTGAAACTGGAGAAGAAAAAGAATTAATATTAGAACTAAAACTTTTAGCAGATGTTGGATTAATTGGCTTTCCAAATGTAGGAAAATCCACTTTATTATCAATAGTAACAGATGCAACACCAAAGATTGCAAATTATCATTTTACTACACTAGACCCAAATTTAGGAGTTGTCAAAAAAGAATATGGGGATAGTTTTGTTATAGCAGATATCCCAGGAATTATTGAAGGAGCAAGCGAAGGAACTGGATTGGGAATTCAGTTTTTAAGGCATATCGAAAGAACAAGACTATTACTACATGTAATAGATGTATCTGGTTCAGAAGGAAGAAATCCAGTAGAAGACTTTTACACGATAAATAAAGAATTAAAAAAATATAGTGAAAAATTAAGTAGTAGAAAACAAATAATTGTTGCTAATAAAATTGATAGCATGCAAGATGAAAAGCTATATAATGAACTAGAAAAACTTGCTAAAGATAAGGGATTAGAAATATTTAAAATATCTGCAGCAACTAATAAAGGTGTGAAAGAGCTAATACAACATGTTTCTCAGGTATTAAAAACTTTACCTAAAGAAACATTAATAGAAATAGAAGATCAAAAGAAAGTATATATGTTAGAAGATGAAGAACCATATACTATAAAGAAAGAGAATGGTAATTATATTGTAGATGGGCCTTCAGTAGAAAGATTAATAAAGAAGATAAATATGGATGATAATGAATCAATGTATTATTTTCAAAAAATACTTGATGAATTAGGAGTAAGTCAAAAACTAAAAGAATTAGGTGTAAAAGAAGGAGATACTGTTATTATAGCTGGATGGGAATTAGAATGGTATGATTAATAAAAATGTCAAACTTTTGTTTGACATTTTTATTTTTTTATGATATTATAATTAAAGATTTTTATAATATTGTATGGGAGTGATGCGTTTTGAGAAGTAAAAAAGAAATTTCTACAGAACTTAATAAAAGAGAAAGAGCAATATTAAAATATATAGAAAGGCAGATAAATACAAGAGGATATCCACCATCAGTAAGAGAAATAGGAAAATCAGTTGGATTAAGCTCTACAGCTACAGTGCATTCTTACTTAAATAAATTAGAAGAAAAAGGCTATATAAAGAAAGAAAATAAAAAAGGAAGAACTTTAAAAGTAATAAAAGGATTAATAGGAGAACAGACTAAACCTGATGTAGAAATAAAAGATTTCTATGGTGGAAAAGAAATGGTAGAAGTTCCTGTAGTAGGAAAAATTACAGCAGGAGAGCCAATTCTAGCAGTTGAAAATATAACAGATACTTTTCCTATTCCAATAGACTTTGTAGGAAATAGTGAAAGCTT
>JAGHJM010000051.1 GCA_017886645.1 Clostridia bacterium | reverse complement strand
GCATATATTCCATGAGCTATTCTTTTCAATAATTTTTTTTCAACTAATGAATTTAAATCATGTCTGTTCATTTTATAATCTTCTAGCTTATGTGCATATATAATTCCATTATTTTTATCTATAATTTTTTCATAATTATCCATATTGCACCTCCGACATTTCATATACATATTATAATTCAAATGTATATGAAATGTCAAGAAAGCTATTCAATAAATATGTATAAAAAATCAAAAAAATTATACATATTTTTAAAACATGTATAATTTTTGGTTTGTATTATCAAAGTTTTGCGCAATTGAAGATAGGAGAAATTATCTATCTAAATCAAAACCTCCATTCCTACTAATTCAAGCCTTTTAGCTGTTCCATACATAATATTATATTTATATTAAGATATTTTTATATTTAAATAATTATTCTCTAATTTATTTCTTATCCATTATTTTTATTTCTATATACTAATTATTATTTATAGTATGAAATTTTTCAAAAATCTTTAAAATGTCTATTTATCTATTTTAACCTTATTTTTTAGACAACAAACTATACGTCCTTACTTAAAAAAACGCCTTAAAATCGATTCTGACGCGTCGTTTTTTTTATACTTTTCTTATAATTATTATATTTCCTATTATTTCTTATAATTTGTATATTTATTGATGAATAAAATTTATTACTTTATTATTAAATTGTCTTAAAAACGATTTTAGAGCCTCGTAAATATATTATACTAATATTCAATTCCAAAATATAAACTATAATAAATACTATTATAAGAATAATGTTCGTTTTAAAATATTTTAAATATAATTGTAAATTTAAAACTTTATTTATGCTTAATATTATTTATAGTTTATAATTTTAAATTATTTCATTTATTTTTTTGTTTATTTAATACATGTTCCCATCCATCTTTCCAGTCAGATGGAACACATTGTGATATTCTTTCTGGTCTTTTTGTTGTCATAACAAAAAGACAATCTTTCCTTTTTCTTATAAAATCCCAACAACCATCCCTCCATTCATCTGCTTCTTCTATAAAAAAGTCAGATGAGAAACATAATTTTACCAATGAATTGGGAGGACAATCCTTATCTTTTAGTTCGTAAGTAGTTTTTCCTTTTGTTATAGTTGTTGTATCTCGACCATATCTTTGATCCATTTTATATACAAAACAGTTCTTACATCCTAAACTTACTTTTTTACATCCATGCCAAGGATTCCAAGGTATCGCTTTTTCAATTTCTATATTTTGCATAATTCACCTCTACAAATTACTATTTATCTAAATAATATTTAATTTTCTGATAAAAATTTTATTAATATGCTATTCTTGTATAACTTTTTTATGCATTTATTAAAATTTTATACTTTTGCATTCATATATATAAGATATCACATTTTTTTAGACATTTCCAATAGATATGTCTAAAAAATTTTACATATTTTTTTTATTAAATACCCAATTCATAACATTATCATCATAAGCAATAATCCTAATCCAACATGTTTGTCTTGCATAATGTCTTTCATCTATTTTTTCGTCAAAAACAGCTAGAAATGTTGTTTTTTCTACTTTTTTATGTTATAATGGATGTGTTGGAAGATTTTAAAATATAAAGGGGTGGTTAAAATGTCTATATGTGACCCGCATAGTTGTACAGGTTGTATGGCATGCTATAATGTTTGTCCTAAAAATGCAATTAAAATGGAATCTGATCAATATGGTATTTTATCACCCAAAATAAAAGAAGACTTGTGTATTCGGTTGTAACCTGTGTCGCTCTGTTTGTCCAGTGAACAACCCTATTAAGAAGAATGAAGTAAAAGAAGCGTATGCCTGCTACAGTTTAGATAAGGATGATAGAATGTCTAGTAGCTCTGGTGGTATCGCTTCTATTTTTTATGTTCACTTTATACAAGATAAAAATCGGCATCGTATTTGGATGTAATTATAATAAAAATTTACAATTAAAATTTTCAAGCTGTTCTTCTTTGGAAGAAGCAAAAAAATATAAAACTTCCAAATATACACAAGCTTATATAGGTAATGTTTTTCAAGAAGTAAAATCCAATTTAAAAAAAGATAAATCTGTTCTATTTATCGGTACACCATGTCAAATTGCTGGTTTAAAAAGTTTTTTAAAAAAGGATTATGAAAAGCTTTTAACAATTGATTTGATTTGCCATGGTGTACCTCCTCAAAAATATTTAGATGATTATATTGCATCTTTAAATTTAGAGGAATCTCCAGATAATCTCACCTTTAGAGGAGAAAAAGATTTTTATTTTACTCTATATAAAGATCGTAAAATTATTTATTCTAAAAAAAATCATCTTGATCCGTTTTATACCGCATTTTTAGATGGATTATTTTATAGAGAGAATTGTTACTCGTGTGAATATGCTAATACCAACCGTGTTCGGTGATATTACAATAGGAGATTTTTGGGGACTTGGGGATGAAGTACCATTTTACGGAGATACTAAAAATGGTATATCTGTTGTATTAATTAATAATGAAAAAGGCTATAAATTTTTTGATGAAATTAAAGATAAAATATTCTTTGAAAAAAGAACAATCTCAGAAGCTGTAAAAGGAAATGCCCAATTACGTCATGCTTCTGAAAAACATCAAAATTATCATGAATTTTTAGAAATTTACTCTAAAAAAGGAATAAAAGAAGCCTTAGAAAAAACGCTTTAATAAGGGGGAATTAATAATGAAAGTTGGAATTATGTCTATGCAAAGAATTATCAATTATGGTTCATTTTTACAAGCATTTGCGCTTTCAAATATAATTAAAAGTCTTGGATATGAAGTAGAATTTGTTGATTTTAAAATTGAACCTTGTTTACCTGAACCTGCATCAAAAATGCAGGCAAAAGATATAGAAGAAAAATACAGACCCTATTTCTTTGAAGTCGAAAATTTTGAAAAAAAATTTGCGAATGAATTTTTGAAAGATTTAGGAATTACGAAAAGAAATGAAAGACCTGAAGTAGATACTTTGATAATTGGAAGTGATGAAGTTTTTAATTGTTTACAAGATAATAGTGATGTTGGATATTCTTTAGAACTTTTTGGAAAAGATCACAAAGCAAAGAAATTAATAACTTATGCTGCTTCTTGTGGTGAAACCAACTTAAAAAGAATTCAAGCATACAATAAACATAAAGAAATTGCTAACCTTTTAAATAAGTTTCATCATATTTCAGTACGTGATACTAATTCGAAACATTTTGTAGAATCTTTATCTCATATTCAGCCAGAAAGTCATTTAGACCCTGTACTTGTTTATGACTTTTCAAATGATGTAAGAGACACTGTAAATATAGAAGATTATATAATTGTTTATGCTTATCCATTTAATTTAACAGATGAAGAATGTAGTTATATTAAAGAATTTGCACAAAAGCATAATAAAAAAATTGTATCAATTGGAAGTTATCAAAAATGTACTGACATTTTTATCCCTGCCCATCCATTAGAGGTATTACCATATTTTAAAAAAGCTGATTTTGTCATTACAAATACTTTTCATGGTACTATATTTTCTACAAAAACTCATACACCATTTATTTCATTTACTAGAAATTATAATAGTAACAAATTAACTGACTTATTAAAAAGATTAAAATTAGAACAAAGATTAGTTCCTTCTCTTGAACATATTGAAGAAAAATGGAAAGAACCAATCGATTTTTCAAAAACAGATGCTATCATCCGTGAAGAGAAAAAGAAAAGTATTGACTATTTAAGAAGCAATATATAGGCTTAGAAAAAACGATTTCTCTATTTACTTAACTTAATTTCATCGAATGGGACGGATAAACATTTTAAGTTGCTATATTTCTAAATTTCATACTGCTTTCTAGGCAAAAATAAGAGATGAATTATTCTTCATCTCTTATTTTTTTCATTAACTCATAAAAATTGTTTAAATATTTTTCCATGCTAAATTGTTTTGCTCTTTCTTTACCATGTGCTCCCATTTTTTCTCTTATTTCTGGATTTTCTGCAAGATAATCTAGTTTTTCTTTCAAATTTTTTATCAAATTTTCATCTCTATCTATAATAAAAGCACATTCATCATCTACAATTTCTGGCATTCCTCCTGAATTTGTTACAATAAGCGGTAATCCACTACTCATATTTTCAACTACAACAAGTCCAAAAAGTTCTTCAAACATAGAAGGAACAACTGCAATATCTGCTATATTTTGAATTTTATACAAATCATGGTTATCAATAAATCCT
>JAGHJM010000050.1 GCA_017886645.1 Clostridia bacterium | reverse complement strand
GAAGAAACTAATATTGCCTTATATTCTTCGTTGCTGTTAATATTTACAAACTTATCCTTTGTAATTTTTCCTGCTTTTATTTCAAAAGAAACAGCTATTGTAAATATTAACATTGTTTGTAAAATACGATGATTTGTATTTGGATAAGATTTTACTACCATATCAAATATTTTCTTAAAGTCGTTTAAAGAATGTTTTAATATACGCAAGTTTCTTGTACCACTTTTATTAAATGTAGATATAATTAAATTCGTATTTTCTCTTAAAAAACGTATTAACTCTGGATATTTTTCGAATCTCATTAATAATCCGTTTATAATATAGTTAAACTCTGGAGCATATTCAAATGTTTCTCCAACTAGCTTTTCTTTAATTCTTTCATAATCATTAGCTTTATCAAAAACATATTCAATAGTATCACGAATTCTTTCTACCATTGGTTTGTCAGTTTTTATATTTAGTTTTCCTTCTTTATCTAATAAATATGTTGCTATAAAAGTTTTCATTTCTAGGTTGTTACTTTTAAGTTTTGTAGATAACTCCTTTTCATTACATATTATAATTGTTTTTATATGATCGTGCTCAACGAAATTATTTATATAACCTAATATATCTATAACATCAACATTAGCTCTTTCTAAGTCATCAAAGCAAAGGACTTTGTCTTCAGTAGAAAAGAATTGTGCATAGTCAAGTCTATCGCCATTTTGTGTAACTCCAAAGAAGTTTGCCATATCTAGTCCTGTTTTTGCATATTCTGGTATACTACTTACTCCACTAGAGTTCATATATTTCTTTAAATTCTTGTCCATTAATTGAGTAGTTTCTATAAATATTTTTTTACTTATATCTTCCAAATTTGATATACCATATAAAGACATGTAAATTGGAGTAATTCTTGTTCCATTTACAGACATTGATTCAATTTTAGGTCTAATTTTATGATTCCAAAAATATGTTTTTCCGCTTCCCCATTCACCATTTATCATAATAGCATAATCTGTATAATCTGCTCTAATATAGTCTAATATGCTTTCTATTAAATCTTCCATCTTTTCATCCCTTTCCCTTTAAATTTAGTCTTTGGCTATAGTAAGTATGGCAATATTTTTTGCCCCTGCTTCTTTTAGTGTTTTTGCACATTCGTTTGCTGTACTTCCTGTTGTATATATATCATCAAAAATAAGTACATTTTTATTTTTTATAAATAATTCATTATGTACTTTATATACGTTTTTTAAGTTAATCATTCTTTGTTCTTTATTTAGTGAACTTTGTTTAGGAGTATTTTTTATTTTTATCAAAATATCATTTTTAAACTCAATATTTCCTAATCTTCTTGCAATTTCTTTTGCAATTAATTCACTTTGATTATATCCACGCTTATTCTTCTTTTTCCTATACATTGGAACTGGAATTATTATATCATAATTTTGTAAAAATCCACAAACTTTTTTGTTTTTTACAAAAATTTCACAAAAAGTTTTATACAAATATGGATTATCATCAAACTTGTAAGAAATAATTTTGCTTCTAATAACTCCTTCATATTTAAATAAATACATGTGTGAAGAAAAATATTTATTTTTATAATTATCTTTCCCCACACATGTAATTTTATTTATCTGTTCTTCGCATTTTTGACATAAATATGTGTTTATTTCTTTTCCACAAATACCGCAAGCAGGCGGAAATATTAAATCTAAAATTTTTTCAAATAAATTAAACAAATATATTCCCTTCTTTATATATGTCTTAATTTATATTCTAAACCTGTATTTCTTTTTTTACTATCTGTATTATTTATCATAAAATCTATAACATTTTTATTGCCTATTATAATTAGTAATTTTTTTGCCCTTGTCATGGCTGTATAAAGTAAATTTCTTGTAAGTAGCATTGGTGCAGCTTGGACTATAGGCATAATTACAACATCGAATTCACTTCCGTTGTGCTTTATGTACTGTTATTGCATATGCATGCTCTATTTGATCTAAATCTGCAAAAGAATACCATGCCTTTTTATCATCATCAAATTTAATTACTATTTCCTTATCTAGTTCATTTATATCAATAATTGTTCCAAATTCCCCATTAAATACTCCTGAACCATATTCTTTGGTATCTCCATCTTTCTGCCAATATATATCATAGTTATTTTTTATTTGCATTATTCTATCGCCTTGTCTATATATAACCTCACCAAATTTTCTTTCTTTTTTATAATTTTCAAATGGGTTTACGTTGCTTTGTATTACTTTATTTAACTCTTTTGTACCTAAATTTCCCTTTTTGGTTGGAGTAATAACTTGTATATTTTTTATAAAATCATAATTACCGTATTTTTCTAGCCTCCCTGTGCAAAGTGATACTATTTGATTTACAATATCATCTTTATTATTATCTTGTATGAAGAAAAAGTCTTTTAGTAGTTCGTCTTCATTTTCTTGTTTTTTTCCTATAAAGCTTTCTCCCTCATTTACTTTATGGCTGTTTAATATTATTTTACTTTTTGCAGCTTGTCTAAAAATTTTATTCAAAGTTACGACAGGAACTTGTTCTGAAGCTATAATATCTTTTAAAACATTACCAGGTCCTACAGATGGAAGCTGATTTTCATCTCCTACTAGAACTAATTTTGTACCATCGTATAAAGCTTTCATTAAATAGTTCATTAAAAATAAATCTATCATTGATGCTTCATCTACAATTACTATATTTGCATCTAATGGAGTTACTACTAAATCTGGATTTATATTATCCTCTGAGTCAAATTTTCCTATTTCTAATGCTCTGTGTAAAGTTTTTGCTTCTTCACCTGTTGCTTCAGTCATTCTTTTAGCAGCCCTTCCTGTAGGAGCACATAGCATTATTTTTAGTTCTTCTTTTTTATATAAATCAATTATACTTTTAATTATTGTAGTTTTACCAGTACCTGGACCACCAGTTATTACACATACATTATTTTCATTAACTAATTGTACCGCTTCTTTTTGTTTTTCTGATAATTCTATCTTCTGCTCTTTTTCTATTTTCTTTAATTTTTTATCTAGTCCTTCTACTCCATATATGTTTCTATAGTCTCTTAATTGAATTATTTTCTCTGCAATATTTTTTTCTGCTTTATAATAGGTATTTAAATATATCCAATCACTATCATTTCTTTCTTCTATATATATTTCTTCATTTGCTTTCATGCTAATTAGTGCATTATCAATCATATCCTCACTAACACTTAGAAGTTCCTTTGCAAATGCCACAAGGTTGTCATATAAAACTGTACAATGCCCATTATATGTTGCCCTTAAAAGAGCATATCTTATTCCGCTTCTAATTCTTTTTTCGTTATCATATTCCATTCCTATTTTTAGTGCTAGTTTATCGATTTGGATAAAATCAACTTTGTTTGATAATTCTACTAATAGATATGGATTTGCTTCAATTTGTTCAATTGCATTTTCACCAAGCTTTTTATATATACCTTGAGCACTTTGTGGACCTAAACCAAATTTTTCAAGATATGCAACTAGTTGCCATAACTCCCAATTTTCGATAAAAGCTTGTGCTATTTCATAAGCTTTATCTTTTGTTATTCCTTTAATTTGAGATAACTTTTCTGGCTCAAATTTGAAAACACTTATTGTTTCTTTTCCAAAAGTATCAACTATTTTCTTTGCAGTAGCCGGTCCTATTCCTTTTATCATTCCGTTCGCTAAATATCTTTCTAAAGAATCCAATGTTTCTGGCATTACTTTTTTAAATGTTTCTACTTTAAATTGCCTGCCATATTCTTGATGTTCAACAAATTTTCCTATTGCTTCTATTGTGTCATTTTTATTTACAAATGGTAAATATCCTACTATAGTAGTAGTTTCTTCTTCCGTTTCAAACTCTGCTATACAATAGCCATTTACTTCATTTTTATATATTATTTCTGTTACTTCGCCTTTAATTTCCAACTAAAAAACCTCTTTTTGTATTTTTTCTTTATTGTATAATTTTTAGTACTTTTTTGCAACTTGTTTTATTCATTTTAATTTATTAATCTTGTGCTATTTTATTAGTTGAACTGTTTTTATTTTTTTAATAAAAGATGTGTATGGGGTACATTTCATTAGTGCAAGTGCGTAGTATAAATTTCTACAATGATTATTTTGGTTATCATTCTGACAGACACTTGCACTAATTTTATGGAAATGCAAATATAAAATTTTCCCCACACATAATACTGAAAAAAATTAATTATAGATAAAAACTCTCTTTTTTGATTTCTCTTATGTATCCCATAAGTATATTACACTATATTTTTTGCAAAGTCTGTCGAAGCTTGTCGACTGACTAAAATTTTTTTAATTTTTTTCATATTTTTTTGAATTTTATGATTTATATTAATATTTTATTAGTTTTTTAATCCAAAATGTTTAGTATTTTTTCTTTACTAACTACTCCTATTAATCTATTTGTTTCTTCTCCATTTTTTAGTACTACCATTGTTGGTATAGACATTATTTGATATTTCATGGATACAGTTAGCTCATTATCTACATTTATTCTTACAACTTTTATATTCGGATTTTCAAAAGCAATTTCTTCTATTATTGGAGATAAAATTTTACATGGTTCACACCAATCAGTATAAAAATCAATTAGTACAGTTTTTTCACTTTGTAAAACTTCTGTATCAAAAGTTTCATCAGTTACTTCTATAATTTCCGCTATAGCTGATGCTTCAGAGTTTGTTTGTGCGTCTGCTACTTCGTTTATTGGGCTAGTTATCGAAGCATTACTTTCCGAGTTATCTATACTATTTTGAGTGTTTAACTGATTTATATTATTTCTTGTGTTTTCAATTCCTAACATTTCATCGTTTTGCTTTTTTAGAAATAAACTAATCAAAATAATTGTTATTATAACTAAAATACTTACTATTATAAAAATTATTTTCTTTTTCATATTTATCCTCTCTTTACTTTTATGACAACATCATATAGATTCCCATTATTATTAGAATAATTCCAGATATTCTTTTAATATACACATAATTTTTCTTAATAAAATTAAACATTTCTCTTAGCTTTTCTATAAATATTGCTGACAAGATAAAAGGAATTCCAAGCCCTATTGAATACAGTAACATTAGTACTATTCCTTTTAACATATCTTGATTACTTGCAATTAGCAATAATGCTGAGCTTAAAAATGTTCCTATACATGGTGTCCAGCTAATTGAAAATAACATGCCAAACGCTGTTGATTTTATAAAATTTAGTTCCTTTATTTTTGTATTTATTCCTTTTGTTTTGTTTAATAATTTTATATTTAATAAATCCATGTAGTTTAGTCCTAGTAATATTATTACTATTCCAAATACTATTTTGATATATTTCATATTACTACTTATTATTGCACCAAGATTACTTGCAAATATTGAAAGAAGTAAAAATATTATTGTAAATCCTAATACAAAACCACTTGAGTTTATTATTGCTTTTTTTGTGTTTTTTTCTTCTTTTCCTAAAAAATATGAAATGTATATGGGTAGCATTGGTAATATGCAGGGTGATATAAAACTTGCTATTCCTTCTAGAAACGTAAAAAGATATTCCATAGTATCTCCTTTGATTTTTTTGATATTAGTATAGCATAAATTGCAAAGTTGTGGTAGCGGTATTTGATGGAAATTTTACCTTCGGGTTATGAGAGTTACATAACACATTTTATGAGTAATATTGAATTTCGGCGTAACTTAGTGTTACCAATACTTTTAAAGTTTTTTGTTTGATGTACAACTTTGTTAAATTTGGGGTAGTTTTGAAAAATTCATCCCCAATTTCTCCCCAATTTTTCTAAGCAAAATTTTAGAAGTATTTGGTTATTAATTTATAATTTGGAGGTTTTTTATGAATAATAATTTTAGAGAAGTTAATGATGATTTATTAAAAGATTGGTTAGATTTTAGAGAAGAAACTAACCTTGCTTATTTAACAGAAGAAGATAAAAAACATTATATTCAATTTGATGAAATTAGTGAACGTATTTTAAATAACGTTCCTAAACAAAATTATAAGTATGTTAAGAAACAACTTGAATTACTTGATAACAATTTTTTGGATTACGTTTGTTATTATAATGAGAAATATTATAGAAATGGATTTTGTGATGGAGTGCAGTTGATTGGTGGATGTTTGAATTCATAAGGAAAAGCAAAAAAGTCGGATTATTTTCCGGCTTTTTTGTTTACTATACTATCCCTCATATTCTTTATTTGTGTATTAATTGCTTGTGATTTTATTTTATTCAAATAGTAATCTATAATAGATCTAAAGCATATGTAATTTAATATAACAGAAATACCCGTTAATATAAACACCATACCATATTTTATTAACCAATATATACAATATATATTATCTTTTATATATTGCTTAAAATTTATTATAGTTTCTGCTGTTGCTACATATTTGATTATTCCATTTGAAATTATAACAAGTATCAGCGATATCATTGATAATACAAAAATATATTTATCAGTAAAAAACATATCCTGACCTTTCCCATTTTTAATAGCTTGAGTTATTTCTTCTTTTTCATAAAATAAAGTAGCAAAAACAAAAAGCATACCGATAAAAATACTTACTATGCTAATTATAGTATTATTTAAATTTTCTATGGATATCATTTCACTCGATGTGCAAAAAATAGATACATATAAAAGCATTAGTATAGGGATTCCTATTTTATAATTTAATAAATCTGATTTAAGCAAACTTATATAATTCTCAGATTTTCTATTGCTCTTTCCTGTTACATCTATATTGAGTTCTTTAAATTCAAAATCTTCTCTATTATAGTTTTTCTTTTTTATTACAAATAAAATTTCTGGCTTATTTTCAAAAATAATATATGCACTTTCTTCAATAAAAAAACCTTTAGCTTTACTTCCAAAATTCTTTAAAATGAAAATTTCATTCTTTTTAAAAGTTTCATAATCTGTATTTATACTAGAAATATGTGTAATATCCTTTGGGTTGTCTAACAAATATGTTAAGTTTTTTTTCATATTAAACTCCTATAATTTTCTTTTTTTCAAGAAATTCATTATCTTATCTAAAACTTCATTTGTACTCTTGTCCTTATCTGACATAGATATTATAAAATATTCATTTCCTTTTGGTTTCAATTGTTCTTTTTGCCCATCTTCTTCTATTTCAACAGTTTTTATGATTTTTTCGTATTCTGCTTTATTTTGTTCTGCTAATTTAAATCCTATATTTGCTATTGGATTTTTGGCAATACTTTTATTTTTCTTTGCTTTTATTTTTATTGATTCAACATTTTCTCTTGAATATGTATTCCAACTTTCAACTGCTGCTGCATCTAAGTCAATTCTAGGATTGTGTAATTTTGTTCCAGTCTCCAACTCAAAATCTGAAATATTCGTAAATTCCACTGATTTTACTAGCGAACCTCTAAAAAAAGTTTGTAATTGTTCTATGTCATAGCTTATATTTTCTTTTTGTAATACAATAGTCTCTAATACATCATGTGTTAAATTCTTATTCAGCAGCTGTTCAAGTCTCTTTAAAGCCAAATTTGGATTTAATTCTGTAGGGCTATATCTTCTATTCTGAATATAAATGCTTGCATCATCACATTTAATAAAAAAATACGTTTTATTATCATTAGCCTTATCCTCTTCAATTGGTATCTCTTCTTTTGAATCTTCAGAAAATTTTATTAAATTTATATTATAAGTTTGCGAAAAATTTCCAACAATTAACCCCTGATCGTGTATACAATATGGTACAGCAAATTGACCTATTTCATCACTTATTTTTCCAGATTTATTAAGATTTGCAAATTCTAAATCTTCATTTATACTTCCTATAGTTTCAACATTATTAGAACCAACTCTTACTTTGCATATCTTGTACCTTGTAAATCTCATATTAAATCCCCCATAACTCAATATTGATTTTTTACTAATATACCATATTTTACAAGATATTTCAATATTTGACATTTTTCATCTAATTAATTATGTTATTAGCATAAAATAAATTGTAAGGATTTATATTAAGTAAAAAAGCAAAATAATTCTGTAATAATAAATTACGATTATTTTGCTTTTCTTACGTATTATTTAACCTTATATAATTTCTTAATTTCATCTAAAGTGATATTAAATCCTATTGATTTATATCTTGGTATTAATTTTTGATAAACATCTTCAATTATATTAGCTTTTACTTCATTTGTACCATTATGGAATGCTCTATGACAAGTTGGACACAATGATACTATATTTTCAACACAGTCGACATTTATACTGTATTTAGCCCATATTAATTGTTGATATTTTACTGGTACCAAATGATGAGCTTCCATAAAGTTTTTATGACTTTTAGCAGATATGAAAGTTTCGTGATTTGGATTATGTTCGCAACAGTAATAAGCTTTTTGAATAGCAATTTTACCCAACAATGGATTTCTTTTATATTTTTTGCTAATCTTTTTATCATCATCTAGTATTACAGGAGCTATCTTATATGCACCTTCTGCAACATCAGAATTGACATTATTTTCATCAATTTTATCAATTTTTTCAATATAGTTATCATCTTTTTCTTCATCAGATTCTTCGGATTCAATAACTTCTTCCTTTATATTATCATTAGCTGTTTCAACTTCATTCATTTCTGGCTCATCAATTAAATTTATATCAAAATCTTGTACATTATATAAAAAATATGAATAATCTACGTCCCTATAAAGAATTTCATTTAATTCTTCTATATCATATTTAAGCATAAAATTATTATAAAAATAGGTATCAAATGTTGGGTTTATAGATATTGTATCAGTTGTTATATTAAATAAATTTGTATTATTTTTAATTAAAGCGATAATTCTACTATAATCTTTATAATGTTCTACATGCTCTGATATTGGTGAATTTGTTCTTATGTATTCGACAGCACACTCCCATTGACTATATTCCTTACAAGTCATTATATATGTATATAGATGATCTATTGATATTTCTTTAATATCATGTTGTAATTGTAATTCTTTTAATACTTTATAAATAAATATTACTGGTAAAATATGATAGTCTTCATTATTGTCTGCAGTATCTATAATTGCATGAATTTTTATCTTTAAAATTTGCTCAGTTAATACTTCATGGAATTTTTCTGGACTTAATATAGGATTAATACTTTTTAATTTATCCCACACAGCTGTAGTTTTTTCTTTATTATATAATTGACCTCTTTTATAAAAAGGTGTTTTAGTTACAAATCCAAAAAATTGAGGTATAACAAGTGTTCTATGTCTATCT
Source organism: Clostridia bacterium (assembly GCA_017886645.1). Classification (GTDB taxonomy): domain Bacteria; phylum Bacillota; class Clostridia; order TANB77; family CAG-508; genus CAG-273. The sequence continues at coordinate 1,473 of JAGHJM010000050.1, read as the reverse complement.
GTTTCTACATCAAATTCAGTATGATGATCCTTCCAATACTGTTCTATATCAGCATTCTCTCTATCAGGAATTCTATCAAACATATTAGTTGCATTAATAATTTGCTCTAAGTTACTTGTTTGCTGTTTTGTAAATACCCATACTGATTTTTCATCTAATGATTTTAAATATTCTTCTGCACTAATCATTTTCTAATATCCTCCTTATCATTGTTCCAAGAAAATATGATAATTTAGGTGGTACAGCATTTCCTATCTGTTTACATATGCTTGATTTTGTACCAACAAATTCAAAGTCATCAGGAAAACTTTGTATTCTTGCTGCTTCCCTTGGAGTAATAGTCCTATTTTCAAATGGATGAATAAATCTTCCTCCAGAAGGAGTATCAAATCTTGTAGTTATTGTTGGAGCTATACTATCAGGATCTAATCTTCCATATGATCCACTATGTACGGTTTTTATTTTCTCATCTAATACTGTAAAATTTTCATTGATACCTACTTTTTCCATTCTTCTAACAGCAACAGAATTATGTTTTGTCATTATATGGTTATATGTTTTTCCTGAATTTGAACTTAAAAATCTCTGATAATTATTTTCTGGTTTTTTTGTATTTATATTACCATCTTCTGTTGGTTTTGGCAAATTAGAAATAGCTTGCCAAACTGTAACATTATCAAAAAAATGTTTATCGTTTTCTTTTATATACTGTTTGGTTTTGTTTATTTCTTCATCTAAGTTAAAATCTATCATTGAACCAATAATTATTGTTCTTTCTCTATTTTGAGGGATTCCAAATTCTCTTGCTTTCATTACTTTATATTGAATTTTATATGGTTTTCCTTCAAAATTTTCTGGATCTTCAAATATCTTTTTTATTTCATTGAATACTTGTCCATTTTTCATAGTAAGTATTCCTTTTACATTTTCGATAATAAATATTTTAGGTCTTACTATTTTTACAACATTAAAATAATGTTTAAATAAATAATTTCTAGGATCATCAATAAATCCTTTTCTTATTCTAGCTCCTGCCATTGAAAATCCTTGACATGGAGGTCCTCCTATAATAATAGTTGCATCATCTTTTTTAAAAATATTATTATTATCCACATTCTTTATATCATCTGCTATCATTTTTGTTTTTGGATGATTCACCTCATAAGATTTTGCTATACTTTTATCAAATTCAACTGCTGAAGTTATGTTGTAACCAGCTTTTTCAAATCCACATGAAAATCCTCCACATCCAGCAAATAAGTCTATTACTTTAATCATTTTTCCCCTCACTAACTCTGTATTTTAAAGCGAAATTCTTACAATATGTTATTTCTTTGTTGGTTAATTTATATGCTTTTCCTATACAATCATCTATTTCATCAATTATATCTTTACACAACTTATGTTTATACTCATAATTTGTTTGTTTTGATCCAATGTATTTCTTTGTTTTTTCAAGTTTATTTTCTAACT
>JAGHJM010000049.1 GCA_017886645.1 Clostridia bacterium | reverse complement strand
TCTTTTTTAGATGCTCCATCAACTGTTTTTTGTGTAGCTGTTGTAGCATGTACAGTAGTCATAAGACCATCTTTGATTCCAAAATTATCATTTATTATTTTAGCTAAAGGTGCTAAACAGTTTGTTGTACAAGATGCATTTGATAATATATTAATATCAGGTGTATACTTATCATTATTAACTCCCATAACAAACATAGGTGCATCTTTAGAAGGTGCAGAAATTATAACCTTTTTAGCTCCTGCTTTTAAATGTGCTTCTGCTTTTTCTATAGTTGTAAATACTCCTGAACATTCTAATACATAATCTACTCCATCTGCTCCCCATGGAATATTTACTGGATCCATTTCATTATATACTTTTATTTCTTTTCCATTAATAATAAGTTTATTTTCTTCTACTTTTATTTCTCCATTAAATTTACCATGAACTGTATCATATTTTAACATATAAGCCATATAATCAGCCTGAATAAAAGGATCGTTTATAGCTACAACCTCAACCTCTTTTTTATTTAAAGCTGCTTGAAGTGTAAGCTTACCGATCCTTCCAAAACCATTAATACCTATTTTAATTGACATTAAAAATTCCTCCTTTTTTGATGATAAAACATCATAATTTTGTTTAGTATTTCCAAACAAAATCATTTTATAATAAAATAAAATAGTTTTCAAGTACTATAAGACAAAAAATATATTATTTTACTTACAGATTAAAAAACATATGCTTTCAAAATAAAAAAGTAATTAGTATCACGCCTTTTCAGTTTTAGATGTGTCCCTAATTACCACATTTAGGTAATTGGGGACGTTTCCAAATTACCACGTTTGATAACTTTGGAAACGTCCCCAATATAAATTATGGTGCTGATACATATAGTAATGGATCTTGTGTATATCCATTTATTCTTATTTCAAAATGGCAGTGTGGTCCTGTTGAGTTTCCTGTTGAGCCTACTTCCATTATTAAGTCTCCTTGTTTTACTTCTTTTCCTCTTTCTGTTAAAATTTTTTGTCCATGTGCATATAATGTTGTTATTCCATTTCCATGATCTATCATTACACAGTTTCCATAGCTTCCTAGTTCTCCTGCAAATGAAACAACTCCATCTAAAACAGCTACTATTGGTGCACCAAATCCTACCCCTCCTATATCTATTCCTTGATGTATCTTTACTATTCCTTGTATTGGATGTTCTCTATATCCATAGCTTGATGTAATTACGCTTCCTGCTTTTGCTACTGGCCAAATTAATGGCCCACCAGTATATTGTATATCTACATTTTGCGAAGTTGATATTTGCATTATTATTAATTCTATTCTTGTCTGTTCTTCTTTATATTTAGTAATTTCTTCATTTAGTTTTTTCTCGTTTTCTTGTAATGAGCTTATATATCCTTCTTGTACACTTTTAGTATTAGTTAATACAATTGATATTTGCTCTGCTTGTGCTTTTATTTCCCTTGTTTTTGTATTCTCTTCTTCAATTTTCTTTGTATATTCCTCTATTTGATTTTTCTTCTGCTCCACTTCTTGCATAAGCTGTATATCTGTTTCAGTAATTTCTCTTATTAAATAAAAGTTAGATAAGAATTCGGGCAAACTTTTTGATTTCAATAGTACATCTAAATATGTTACCTCTCCTGCTCTTGCTATTGCAACTAACCTTTCTCTAACTATTTCATCCTTTACTGTATACTCCTGTATCGTTTTTTCCAGTTCTTGCTTTAAAATTTCTAAAGATTGTTCATAACTTTGCACTTTTTCATTTAATTCATTTATTCTTTCTTCGTATTTTAGTATTTCATCATCTAATTGTTGAATTTGTAGTAAAGTATTTGACATTTCGGTTTGAACGTATTCTAGTAATGTATTAGACTCATTTATTTTTTCTTCTACTTCTTCTTTTTGTTGATTTAAACTATCTATTGCATTTTCTACTTGTTCATTATTTTGTGATGTAGTTGTATTGTTTTCTTCATTATTTATAGAATTTGTATCGGTTCCATAAGTTATTGAAATAAGTGAATATATTATTAAAACAAAAGCAAGGAGAGTGCAAAGTATTTTGTTTTTCATTTCTACTTAAGCCTCCTCCTTGTTATTTTTTACCAATGTGTATAATTTAATGGATTTACTTCATATCCATAATATGGTTGTGTTAACACTTCAAAATGTAAGTGTGGTCCAGATCCAATTCCTGAATTTCCACTTGTTGCTACCTGCTGTCCTCTCGATACATATTGTCCTTCTGAAACAGTATTAGAATTTAAATGTTGGTATCTAGTATATAAATTATCTCCATGTTTAATTAGAACATATAGTCCTCTTGCACTTGAATATGAAACACTTAATACATATCCATCTGCTGCCGCATATACTGGTGTTCCTATGCTTACCCCTATATCTATTCCTCTATGGTTTGTACTTGCTCCAGGAACTGGTTGTTCTCTTCCCCCAAAGTAAGATGTAATATTGTTATAATTTGCTGAATTTTTTGACAATGGCCAGCTTAATGTTCCTGTAAAATCCCCTACATATATTCCATCATTTTTTGCTTCTTCTGCTTTTCTTCTAATCTCTTCATCTATCCTTTTTAATTCAGCTTTGTATTCATCTATATCGTTTTGTATGCTCTTCTCTTCATCACTTAAGCTAGCAACCTTCTCTTGCTTAGCTTCTCTGCTAATGCTTAATTGTTTATTTTTAGCTTCAACAGATTTTTTAGAATTATCTAAATTTGTTTTCTCTTCCTCTAATTCATTTTTTGTTTTTTCGACTTCTTTTTGTGTATTAGAAAGTTCTTCCATTAATTTATTATCTGCATCTGTAAGCTCAGATACTATGTAAGAATTTGAAAGAAAGTCCATAAAACTATCAGAACCTAGTAAAACATCTAAATAACTTATTTGACCATATTTTTGTATGTATACTAGCTTTTCTTGTAATTCTTCATCTTTTTTGTTATATTCTGCTTCTAATTTTTCTAATTCAGCTGTTTTTTCTTCAATATTGCTTTCTAATTCTGCAATTTGATTTTCTAAGTCCGCTATTTCATTTTCGTAACTAAGTATTTGATCTTCTATGTCTTGAATTTCATCTAATACAGATTCTTTTTCGTCTTGTACAGCTTGCTGTTGTTCTGTTGCTTCGTCTATTTTTTCATTTAGCTCTGATTGTTGTTCAGTCAATGATGATGCAATAGAATATGTTGCTATGCTTGACAGTATTATTCCTACTAAAAAAATTGAAATAATTTTTCTTTTCATAATATAGTTCCTTTCTTTTTTATACTTCTAAGTATCTCTTCATTGAAATTACACTTCCTATAATTCCAATGCCTATTCCTAAAGATAAATATACAACAAGTACTAATCCAAACATATCTGAAAATGGTATTATTCCCAATGGAAGCTGTTCTGTTTGTAATAAATTAAGTACAGAGTTTGCCGTTCCATTATAAGCTATTCCTAAAAGAAGTATAGAAATTAAAGCAGATATAATTCCAATAATAATACCTTCTACAATAAATGGCCATCTAATAAATCCATTTGTTGCTCCTACATATTTCATTATAGAGATTTCTTTTCTTCTTGCATGAACAGTTAACTTTATTGTATTTGTTATAATAAATACTGAGATTAATATTAGTAAAATAATAATTACCATAGATGCAGTATTAACTCCATTAGCTATGCTTACAAGTGCATCTATTGTATCAGATCTTATAGATATACTTGACACAATGCTACTTTTTTCTATTTCTGCTTTTATTTGCTCACTCTTTTCTAAGTCTGTAAGAGTGACAATGTATGAATCTTCTAATGGGTTTTTGTCACCTTCATACATTTTTATCATATCTGGGTTTTCTTTAAATATTGAAGTCTTCATTTGATTTAGGTTTTCTTCTTTAGTTCTATATACAACTGTATTTACTCCATCTAGACTTCTTATTTGTTCTCCTAGTTGTACTTTTTGTTCTTGAGTTATAGTGTCATCATTTTTTATAAATACTTGCATTCCTTGCTGTTGTTCTATATCCGAAATCATACGATTTGCATTTTCACTAATTGAGAAGAAAATTCCAAATATAAACATTGTTGCACACATAATTATTAAGGATGCAACTGTTGATTTCTTGTTTTTTAGTACATTTCTAAAACCTTCACTTATTAAATATCCTAACACAATTACACCTCACTATTGTAGCCACCTTTTTTATCATCCCTGATAATGTGACCATCTTCTATTTGAATTACTCTTTTTTTCATTCTATCTACTATATCTTTTGCATGTGTTGCTACAACTACTGTTGTTCCTCTTTTATTAATGTCATCTAATAAAGTCATAATATCCCAAGCTGTATCTGGATCTAAATTTCCTGTAGGCTCGTCCGCAATAAGCATAGATGGATTATTAACTAATGCTCTAGCTAAAGCAACTCTTTGTTGCTCCCCTCCTGATAACTCATTTGGATATACCTTTGCCTTATTACTTAAACCTACAAGAGATAATACCATTGGTACCTGTCTTCTTATATGCTTCTTAGTTGCATTTACTATATACATTGCAAAAGCTACATTATCATATACTGTTTTGTCTGGCAAAAGTCTAAAGTCTTGAAAAACTACCCCCATACTTCTTCTTAAAAAAGGTACTCTTTTAGGCTTTAAGTATGTGGTATCTTTTCCATTTATAATAATATTTCCTGATGTAGGATTTTCTTCTTTTAGTATTAATTTTATTAATGTTGATTTACCAGAACCTGAGCTTCCTACTAAGAAAGCAAATTCTCCTTTATCTATATTAAAATTGGCTTTATGTACTGCTTCTGTACCTGTTCCATATGTCTTACTAACATTTCTAAACTCTATCATAATATCTCCTTGTCATTTTTCGACATTATATAATAAATACACTTTTATCATAACAATAAAATTGCTTATTTGCAATATATTTTTATATAAAATTCACAGAAATTTTACAATTATTTTAAATATACTTTACATAACTAAAAAAGGAAGAAATAAGTCAAATACTTAATGACTTATTTCTTTCTTTTTTAGTTAAACTCTATGTATATTTTTTTATTATTATAATCATAATCTATATTAATATCAAATATATTTCTAAATTCTGACATGGCTAAATATGATGGTAATTTTCTACCATATATATTGTTGTCAAAATAATGTATCTCATATTCATTAGATTTATATTTAAACTTTAAATCACTATTAAAATTCTTATTTAATAATTCGACCTTTGTAGTATTTGCTACAGCGTCAGCAACTCGTATTTTATATTCTTTTAAAACTCTGTCATAATCAACTGTTAAATTTTGATTATCACTATCTTTTAATTCTTTTCCATCCACTATTAAGTTTAGCTCACCAGGAAAGTTTAGCTTTTCTATATCATCTTTAGAAATTTCTTTTGTTTCCATATTATTATTTTTCAAATACCAATAATAATTATATTTTTCTTCATATACCATTTGTTCTTCTGAATATTCATTTGAATAATATACAGAACTTTCATAATTTCCAATTCTTATTTTAGGAATTATATTGAAAGTAGTATATTTTAATCTAATTATACTTAGTAACTGATATATTTGCTTAGTAGCACTTTCTATATCACTATACTCTTTAGCATCATAGTATAAATTACAACTTAAAAAATAAAATTCAGAAGTATTATAGCTTTCAACATTTTCGCTTGAAAATTCCATATTATCAAATAAATATTTATAATCTTCATTTTCATAATAATACTTAATAACGTTTTCTTCAAAATCTGCTCTATATGAACCTGTCAAATCTTTTTCGGCATGAAATTCTATAATAGGTTCTTCTTTAGTTTTTAAGATATATGTACCTGTTCCCCTCCTTGAAACAGTTGTATCATTTACAATTTCTAATTTTACATTATACTTGTTTTCTAATTCAGTAATAAATTTTTCCCTATCTGTCCCAGTAAATAAATTTATATTATTGGCAGACATAAGTAACATTATAACTATCATTACAATAACAGCTATAATAATTATAGCTAACATAAGTTTTCCAAATATTCTTAGTCCTTTTATAAAGTTATCTACTCCGCTCTTGTTTCTTCCATGTTTGATTATATACTTTTTCTTCTATAATCTTTTGCATCTCTTCCTTTTCATTTTTCATGTGCTTTCACTATTACCCTTTTATTACGTTTTCTATAGCTAAAGAATCTATTCTAAAATATTTCATTAAATCTTCTGCTTTACCAGATTTTCCAAAGCAATCCCTTATTCCTAATCTTATTACTTTTGTTGGACATTCTTCTGATAAAGCCTCACATACTGCACTTCCTAATCCTCCTATTATGTTATGGTCTTCAACAGTAATTATTTTATTAGTCTCTTTTGCACACTTTACTATTAAATCTCTATCAATCGGCTTAATTGTATGAATATCTACTACTCTTATATCTATTCCTGCTTCTTTCAAATTTTCTCTTGCCTTTAATGCTTCTGCAACCGTAACTCCTGTAGCAAAAACTGTTGCATCTGTACCATTTCCTATTTGTATTCCTTTACCAATTTCAAATTTTTCTTCACTATTATAAATTATCGGAGTCGCTAATCTAGATAATCTTAAATATACAGGTCCATTTATTTTTGATATTTCTTCTGTCGCCCATTTGGTTTGAATATCGTCTGATGTAGAAATAACTGTCATATTAGGTAATCCCCTCATTAGATTAATATCTTCTATCATCTGATGTGTTGCCCCATCTTCTCCTACAGTAATTCCCGCATGTGTACCACAAATTTTAACATTTAATTTTGGATAACATACGCTACATCTTATTTGGTCATACACTCTACCTGTTGCAAATGCAGCAAATGTACTTGCATAAGCAATTTTTCCAAATGTAGAAAGACCTGCTGCAACTCCTATCATATTTTGTTCATCTATTCCTACATCTACAAATCTTTCTGGAAATTTTTTAGCAAACAATGATGTTTTAGTTGATTTTGCTAAATCGGCATCTAATACAACCACATTGTTATTCTTTTCTCCAAGTTCTGCTAATGCTTCTCCAAAGCTTTGGCGTGTTGCTATTTTATTATTTATATCCATTTTTTCCTCCTACAAAATATACACTTATATTTTTTGTATTTTAAAAGAATATTTTACTGATCCTTGCTCATTCTGTATTTCAAATTCTATAATATATTCTCCTTGTTCTACTCCTAAAACTGACATTGAATTTTCGCTCTCATTATAGCTTATTCCTGTACTTAATTCAGATTTTGTATTTGCATCATATATAGTTATATTTTTTAAATTACTAACCCCATCTATTATCATTTTTTCATTTTCACTAACTTGCATAGTTTCACTATATTGCATTTCTGTAGGACTTACAGCATCTCCAATTGCACTCATACTTGTTCCTTCTCTTACCTCTGTCCAATTATATGTTCCAGTGTTACATAAAACCACTCTTGTTTCATCTGGTGCCTCTACATAAACTACAGCTGTAGGTGGTAATACATCATCATAGTAATCTAATGAATGAAAATTGTTTGGAAACCAATATACCTCTACTCCTGTTTTGGTCTCTCCTGTTAATCTTAACTTATTCCAATCAATAACCTTATACATTAATGCACTGTACTCAACTGTACCTCCATCATTTGCTTCTCTTACAATTGGAAAAAACAATACTACTAAAATTACTATTACTACAATAATCCCAATTAATAATACACATTTTTTCATCTTTTCTTCCTCCTATTATTTTTATATTTAAGTTATTTTAACATATTGCTATTTAATTCTTCTAATGCCTTATTATACTCTTCTTCACTTGGTGCTTTTCCATGCCATTCTATTTGATTTTCCATAAAAGAAACTCCTTTTCCCTTTATAGTTTTAGCAATTATTACACTAGGCATCCCTTTTTTCTGTTTTGCACTATCAAAGGCATCTATAAGATTATTTATATTATGCCCGTCACATTCAATTACATTAAAACCAAAACTTGCAAACTTATCATGTAAGCTTGTTTGGTCTAATATTTCATCTATATTTGTTTCTAATTGAAGTCCATTATTGTCTAATATTACACATAAGTTGTCTAACTTTTTATTACTTGCTGTCATAGCCGCTTCCCATATTTGACCTTCATCAATTTCTCCGTCTCCAATTAAGCAATACACTCTACATCCTGCACTATCCATTTTAGAAGCAATCGCCATTCCTACTGCTGAAGATAATCCTTGTCCTAATGATCCTGTAGTCATGTCAACACCTGGAACTTTATTCATATCAGGATGTCCCTGCAAGTTACTTCCTATTTTTCTAAATGTTTTTAATTCTTCTTTATCGAAATATCCTTTTCTAGCAAGTACAGAATATAATGCTGGACTACAATGCCCTTTTGATAACACAAATCTGTCTCTACCTTCCGCATTTGGCTTTTCCGGATTTATATTCATCTGATTAAAATATAAAACTGTTAAAATATCTGCACAAGAAAGTGAACCTCCTGGATGCCCAGATTTTGCATTATACACTGTTTCTATTATGCTTATTCTTATATCATTTGCTATTTTCCTTAAAGCATCAACATTTGTAACTTTCACAAAATTCCCTCCTTTTTTCTCTTATATTCTACTTATATCACAATGGAAAAATAATTACAATATTAAACTTCTTCTCCATTAATAAATGTTTTAATTACCCTTATATTTTTTATTTCCTCTCTATTAATTTTTAACGGATTTTTATCTAAAATAATTAAATTTGCTATTTTCCCTTCTTTTATTGAACCTTTAACATTTTCTTCTTTATATTGATATGCAGCATTTATGGTCACAGCTTTTAAAGCTGAATATACATCTATTTTTTGCTCTTCACCTATTATTATTCCTTCTTTTGTAGCCCTATTTACCGAACACCAAATACTTTCTAATATATTTGGAGAAAGTACTGGCGTATCTTGGTGAAATGTATAATTTATTGCTAAATCCTCTGCACTTTTGGCTGGACTTATATTTTTTGCTCTTTCCCATCCTAAATTTTTTATATGGACATCTCCCCAATAATACGTATGAGACGCAAAAAAGGATGGTATTATATTTAATTTTTTTATTTTATCTAATTGTTCTTCTCTTATCGTTTGTGCATGTATCATAACAGGTCTTATTTTTTTTATATCTTCTTTATCAAATTTTTCTATGCATCTTATAAATTGTTCTGCCGCTTCATCTCCGTTACAATGTGCTAAAAGTTGCATATTTTCATTCAAACAAATTTCTATACTTTCTAATATTTCTTCATCTGTTTTAGCAGGATACCCTCTATACTCATTTTCTCCAATATACGGTTTACTCATCCATGCTGTTTTTCCTTGTGGTGATCCATCTAGTATTATTTTATAACCGCCTATCTTTAACTTATTTACATATTTTCTTAAAAATCTTATTCCTTTTTCCAATATTCTTTTTCTCTCTGACATATCTATATAACATATTGTATCTACTTTTAGTTTATATTCTTTAGAACTTTGCCTTAATATATCAAATTCTTTTTCTTTGGTTAATCCATCTTGAATTGTTGTAATTCCATTTTTTAAATATATTCTTTGAGCCCTTTCTATTAATTCTACATATTCTTCATTTGATAGTTCATTTGCAATTTTTGCATTGGTAATAAAAGCACTTTCTTCCATATAACCATTTAATTTTCCTGTAGTCTTGCTTCTACCATAACTTCCTCCTTCTGGATTTTTAGTTTCTTCATTTATATTCATAGCTTTTAATCCAATTGTATTTGTTACTCCCATATGGCCTGAAACATGAGAAATTAGTATTGGATTTTTTTTAGTTGCTTCATCCAACTCTATATTACTTGGATGTCTCTTTTCTTCTAATAAATTATTATCATATCCAAAACCCACAATCCATTTTCCATCTATAAGTTTGTTTTCATTTTTATATTCTTGTAATTTTAAAATTATTTGTTTTATATTAGTGCATTTACTTAAATCTACAAGTCCTAGTGTTTGTGCAAATGCAGTTATATGACTATGTGCATCTATAAAACCTGGCAATAAAACTTTTCCTTCTAAATTTTCTTCTTTTGTATTAGTATTTTTTAGCTTAAAAATTTCTTTATTACTACCTATACTAATTATTTTTCCATCTTCTACAAATACAGCTTCTGGATGAGTATTTTCCATTGTTATAATCTCTCCATTATAAAAAATTGTACTTTTTTTCATTATAAAATTCCTTTCCTTCATAAATACTTTCTATTATTTTTAGCATTTTTTAGTTATTAATACAAAAATAAAAGAGCCTGTTAGCCCTTTTATTTTATACTAAATAAAGTAACCAAATATTTATTTCCATTTTCATAAACACTTTTTACTAATCTATATTCCCCTTCTTCTAGCTCTCCATATATTGTAGACCAATTAACGTTTTCTTCTATTTTATGCTCTTCTCCTACTATTATTCCAATATCTGAAAAAGTTGTATCACTAATCTTTTGTAGCTCTTTCCAATATCCACCGTCTAGCTTATCTATTCTATACCATTCACTATATGTATATGGAATTTCATTCATATCTGTAATTACTATTGTTGCTCCGCTTTTTGTTAATGTTTCATCTTTTATATCTAAAGAAACGTTCTTTAAACTATATTTATCAATTATATCTAATAATATCTTTGATTGTTCTTCAGTTAAAACCGCTTCACCATCATAAGCTGATGTAATATGGCATATATTATCATAAACTTCAAGACCATATGTCTTTCCATTATCTAATGTAATAATATAATTATTTAGTCCATCACAAGTTTCATTTGAAAATGTCAAGCCCATTATCATATTACTTACTTCTTTTGATTCATCTACAGCATTTATATATACATTTTCTCCTATAAAAGCTGACTCTATAATTAAATTAGTTTTATCTAATTTTTCATATTCATCTTTATAATCTTCGTATTTCATATTCCATAATCCAATTTTCATCTCATCATAGCCATTTAATTTATTAAAATCTATTATCTTATATCCCATTCCTAAGTATTCTCTAGTTCCTCCATCTGAATATGTCATACTATTAAAACTTATACAAAAAATTGGCTTTTGGTTATTTTGTATTCTTAGATAGTCTATTGCAAAAAATATAAGTCCCATTATTATAATAATTAATAATGTTATTAAAATAGTTTTTATCCATTTTTTCATTATTTCTCTTCTTGTTATTATCTTATACATTTCTTATATATTCTCCAATATTTTTTACATTTTCTTCTGATACAAAATTTGCACCATTTTTTAATATACTAGCAATTTCTTCTTTATTCTCTTTTTCCATTAACTTTGCTACCGTATCTATAATTTTTTTATACATCCAATTTAGCTTTGCTCTGTCTATTCCTCCTCGCAAGTAAAACAATTCTTGTGTTATTTTATTATCTTTTTTCAAATTCTCTATATATGTTTTTTCTAGTGGATATATTCCAACTGCACCACAGCATTTTACATTATATTTTTGGTTTACTTTACTGTATCCACATATTCTACCAGCACAAATCCACCCTAAATAAATAATTTCGTCATTTTTATTCAAATATTTTCTTACATCTTTTATATTATAATATGGAATATTTAAATTTTCACTTAACATTTTTGCATAATTTTCTGTATATCCTGTATTGCTTTTGTAAACAATAGCTTTTAACATAAAAACTTCTCCTATTCTAAAATTAAAGCTTTTTTAGGACAAAAATTTGAACATTTCCCACACCTAATACATTTGTTTAGGTCTACTACTGGTGCTTCAAACTTATTTTGGCTTAATGCTCCTACTGGACAAATTTCTACTGCAGGGCATTTATGATTTTGTGGACATTTTTCCACTATAATATTTAATTTCTTTTCCATATATTTTCTCCTATAAAATTCACTTACAAATAGAATTAATAAAATTGTAATTTAATAAATACTTTTACTCTTAACAAGTAAGTTAAGTCTATCATATTTATTATCTTATAAAATTTGTAAATTTAATTTCTTCTTGCTGTGGCTTTTCTATTCCTTTTTCTTTTCCAGCTTCTATACATTTCAAATAATAAGCCATGTTCTTTCCTAGTATTCTCATTATTTGCATTCCTTCTTCATCTTTTACTACTTCTTCTGGCGAATTACCATGTACCATGTTCCAATATCTTGATGAAATAATTGGCATTTGATTAATACCAAAATACTTATTTAGCTGATCATATGTAGCTGTTGTCCCAGCTCTTCTTGCAGAACTTATAGCTGCTGCTGGCTTGTATAAGAAATACTCTGCTTTTCCTCCTGATTAAGCTGAATAAAATACTCTATCCATAAAAGAAGTTATTGCTCCTGTTGCACCTGCATAGTGGACTGGTGATCCAAATATAAATCCATCTGCTTCTTTTGCTTTTTCTACAAATTCATTTGCTACATCATCAAATACACATTTTCCTGTTTTTGCACATGTTTTACAAGCAATACAACCAGCAATCGGTTTAATTCCAATCCAAAATATTTCTGTTTCTATTCCTTCTTCTTGTAATGTTTTTGAAACTTACTCTAATGCTGTATAAGTACAGCCATTCTTATGTGGTCCTCCATTTACCAATAAAGCTTTCATTTAAAAATCTCCTTTTTTATTTTACCTAACACTATTATATATAAATATAACTACTATATGTCAATATTTTTACTTAAATTTATTATTTTATAATACTCTAAAATATATTTTATATACCAATTTTATATTCTAGTTACTATTTACCATTTTTACATTAGAATATATAACTTTTAATTTCTCATCTGGATAATACTTATCAAAAAAAGTATCTATATAGCTATTTGCTGCTATATTATTTTTTCTTTCTAATTGTCTTACTCCCACAAGCCCGGAAATAGCTACATTAAAAATCATAAACAATATTAAGCATATAGTAACTGCTTTAAAATAACCTTTTTCAAATATAGCATCCATTTTATTTATAAATGGATATATAAATTTAATAAACAAAACTCCTCCGAGTACCCCAATATATACAATGTAATAAACTGGTTCTGCCATTTATGTTAAATAATAAAGCACTATAATCCCATGATATAGTTCCAAATAGTTTTTCTTGAAAATAAGAAAATAAATATTCTACTATTCCTCCTAGTAACATAGAAATAAGAAATATTTTTATATAATTTCTCGCTTTTATTTTAGATATAACTAAATAGTAAGTTACAAGTCCTATTCCATATACTTGTATAAATGGTCCAAAAAGTAAGCCCTGCCTTGATACTAAATGTCCATTCTGAACTACCCCAACTATTGTCTCAATAATATAGCCAATAAAGCTTCCTATTAAAAATATCCAAAACAACTTTACTACTTTAAACAACAAATTTTCTTTTCTTATAACCATAATTGAATTATCTACTCTTTTCATTTTCTTTCCCTTTGTTTTTTGTTTTTTATTATTGTAATCTACAATTCTTATGATTTTTTTAACTAATTCTTAATTTTTCATTATTTTTTACACAAGTATGTATTTATGCTTCCCAAATTCAATGAATTTAATCAAATCTTTATAATTTATAGCTATTGTTTTAGTATTTGTATTTGGATGTACTAATAATTTTTTATCTTTTAATTCTTTTTCTATTACTAAAATTACTTTATTTTCTATATCATTTATAATCCCTAAGGGAGTTACACTTCCTTGCTTTAATAAAAGTATTTTTTCTAATTCGTCCTTACTTGCAAATGATAAATGCGATGCACCTGTAATTTTAGCAATTTCTTTTATATTTGCTTTTTTATTATCTTGCATTAATACTAAAAAATATTTTCCTTTTTTGTCTGTTAGAAATAAGTTTTTACATCCTATTCCTTCTATTTCTACTTTTATAAATTGTGCTTGCTCGGCTGTAAATACTGCCTCATGCTCTACTTCTTCATACTTTATATTTAACTTATCTAAAATTTCATATAAATTCATTTTTCTGCTCCCTTCTATAAGGTAGACACTAAAAAGAGTCTACCTTACCTAGCTAATCTATATCTTCTGTTGCATAATAATATCTCTTTTCTGTGTCAATTTTTGAAATGTCCTTTTTAAATTGTTCAAAACTTATTTTTTCAAAATCTCTCATATATCCCTCTTTTTCAACTTTCTATTTTAAACATAAGTATAACATAAAAAATAGATGTTTTTCAATTGCAAACATCTATCTTTTACATTATCATATAGCTTTAAATAAAGTTCACTCAGCTGTTATTATACTAACTAATTCATTATCCAATTTTTTATAAAATTTTCATTCTCGTTTCCTGTTAATCTTTTACCTTCTTTCCATTTATAATTTGGATAGGCTTGTTTTAAATCTCTTTCACATGCACTTATTCCAGAACCTCCTGAAGTACAAAATGGAATTAAAGTTTTCCCTGAAAAATCCATACTTTCTATAAATGTATTTATAATTGTTGGTGCTGTATACCACCATACTGGAAATCCTATTAAAATAGTATCATAAATATCTAAATTGATATTTTTCTTTACAATTTCTGGTCTAAATGATCTGTTATCCATTTCAACTGATGATCTACTTTGTTTATTTGTCCAATCTAAATCAGCACTAGTATAATTTTTTACTGGTTCGATTTCAAATAAATCCCCATCTACTGCTTTTGCAATATTTTCTGCAGCCTGTTTAGTTACTCCACTTGCTGAGAAATAAGTTACTAAAATTTTACTCATAATAAATTCCTTCTTTCTTATATTTTAATTACTTTCATAATTTTTTTATTCTATATTAAATATATAGTAATTACTCGCCAAAATACTCTGCTATTCTTTTCATCCTATCTACTTGATTTACTTTAAATGGACATCTACTATTACAATGTCCACAGCTTATACAATCTTTTGCCTTTTTTTCTAAATTCTTATAATTATTTACTGCTAGTTCATCTCCTGATTTTGCTAAATCATAATATTTATTAATAAGTCCTATCTAAATACTTTAATATTTCTTCTAAATCTTTCTTTCCTCTTATTCCTGGTAGTACGGTTATTACTCCTGTTTTGTCTAAAGCATATTGCAAGCATTGTAATTTAGTCAATTTTCTTCCAAAAGGAGAGGTTTTAGTTTGTTCCAAAACTTAATTCCTAATTCTTTGCTATATTTTCTAATACCTTCTTTTTTTAAATTTAACAACACCAAAATTCCAATTATTCTTCAATCTTTAATTCATCTATTTTATATAATTCTTTTATAGGTATATTACTTTCTTTTGCCAACTTTTTCATACTTTCATATTCGGGATATATATATTCTTCACCATTATTTATTACTTTTTTTGCTTTTAGTTTTCCATACTTTGTATCTATTTCTACAATTTCTCTTCCTAGCTCTGTACGAGCTTCAAAACGATATCTTATTCCAATCGTTGTAGTTTCTCTAAATATTATATTTTGTAGCCTAAACATATCTTCTTTTTTACATGCTACTGTTAATCTATATGCTGGTCTATTTTTCTTCATAAATATTGGAGTAAAAAATACATCTAGCGCTCCATTTTGGAATAAAATTTCAGAAGTATATCCTAAAACTTCTCCTGAACAATCATCTATATTTGTCTCCATTACTACAAAATTTTCATTTTTTTCTTGCATTTCACCATAGTACACTTTTAAAATATTTGGAATATCTAAATCCTTATATCCAGCTCCCCAACCTATTTTTTTAGTTTCCATAGCAGGCAATGTTGTAAATTCTTCTGCTAGTTCTGCAATTATTGCTGCTCCTGTTGGTGTTACTAATTCTGTGTCTATATCAATTTGCCTAAATTTTACTCCTCTATTTGCAAATATTTCACTAGTTGCAGGTACAGGTACTGACATTTTTCCATGTGCACATTCTATAAAACCATATCCGTCATTTACAATGCTAGATATTATTTTATCTGGATTTATTTTGTTAATTAATATTGCAGTTCCAACTATATCTACAATAGAATCTATTGCTCCAACCTCATGAAAATGTACTTCTTCTAACGGTTTGTCATGTACTTTGCTTTCGGCTTTAGCAACTCTTGTAAATATTCTTTTTGCTAATTCTTTTGTTTTTTCCTCCAAAGTACTTTCACTAATTATTTTATTTATGTCATTCAAATTTCTATGTTCGTGATGATGGTGATGTTCATGTTCATGCTCATCTTCATGTTCGTGCTCATGCTCATGATGATGTTCATGAATGTGATGCTCATGTCCATATTCATCTTTTCCATCTACTATTACATCTACATATGTTCCTGTTATTCCATTTTTAACTTTTTTAGATATTTCTATTTTATATCCATCTGTATTTAATTTTTTTAATTCTTCAATTAAGTATTGTTCGTCACCTATTATTTCTGTTAGTGCTCCAAGAACCATATTTCCACTTATACCGCTTGAGCAGTCAAAATATAATGTTTTCAAATTAAATCTTCCTTCCAATTATTTATATAAAAAATGGTATGAGATTTCATTTCCCATACCATTTTGAAATCTTAGTCTAAATTTATTAATTCATATTCTCTTGTTCCAAATCCAAGTTCAGCTGCTGCTTCTACTGTATGAACTCCATGTAGAGATTCTATTCTCTTTATCAAAGTATCTTTTCCTGGATCCTCTGAATTATATACAAGATCTAAACATGCTTGATCTACTGCAACTGGATCTAGAGATGCCAATATTCCAATATCTTTCATGCAAGGAGCTGATGCATTTCCATCACAATCACAATCTTTTGAAATATTTTTCATAACATTAATAAATGCCATATTTCCTTTAAAGTGAGCAACTACTGATGATGCTGCATCTGCCATTGCCTCTAAAAATCTATCTTGTTCTGGTAAATTATCAAATAATTTAGTTTGATCATTTGATACCCCTGCTGTATGAATTAAAGTTTTTCCTGCTGATGAAGCACAACCTATTGATAATTGTTTTAATGCTCCACCATATCCACCCATTGCATGTCCTTTAAAGTGTGATAATACAAGCATTGAATCATAATTTGCTAAATTCTTTCCAACATAATTTTTCTTTAATATTTTGCCATTTGGAACATCTAATGCTAAATCTGGTCCTTCTGCATCCATTAAATCAAATTTGAAATATTTATCCCACTCATGTTCTTTAATTAATTTTAAGTGTTTTTCTGTATAATTTCTTGCACCTGGATAAGCTGTATTACATTCTACAACTGTTCCAT
>JAGHJM010000048.1 GCA_017886645.1 Clostridia bacterium | reverse complement strand
TGTTTTAAGTTAACACCAACTTCGTTAGCTACTTCATATTTGAATTTGTTAAGAGCTTCTTTAGCTTCTGGAACTACAGAATAATTGCTATTGTTATTTGCCATGTTTTTCACCTCCTAGAATGTGATTGCTTTTAAGTTTCGAAAAAACATTTTGTCTTTTCAATATATAGATTGTGCAATTTTAAAAAAAATAAACTGGAAAATTTTGAATAATCTAATATTTTTTTAGATAAAAAATCCATTGACATTTTTCTACAAAAAATAATATAATAATTTTGTAATATATTAAAAGGGGAAATCAAATGAAGAAAGTAAAAATAAAAAAATTTTTAATTTTTCTAATAATGATTATTTTATTTTTTAGTTTATTTTCAAATGTTGTTTTAGCAGATGTGGGAAGCTTTGAAGATTACAGTGGAGGAAGTTCATGGGATAGTGGAGGCTCGTGGGATAGTTCATGGGACAGCGGAGATTCATGGAGCAGTTGGGACTCAGGAAGTAGCTATTCAGGAGATAGTGGAGGTTCACTTTTTGATATATTTGATTTAGTAGGTGTTTTTCTATTTTCTGGACCATCTGGAATAATTATTCTTATTGCAATAGTAATAATTGTTGTAATAGCAAAAAGAGGAGGAAGAGGGTTTAGAAAAAATTATAATGGTGAAGTGTATTATGGAAGGAATAGAAGAAATGCAAGTAATGACTTGCAAGCAATGCATAAACTAGATGTAAGACAATTACAAATCGAAAATAAAGTACAAGAAGGAGATCCAGATTTTAATAAGGAAGAATTTATTGCATGGAGTAAAAATTTATTTATAAAATTGCAACAAGCATGGACTGCTAGAGATTGGGAAACAATTAGAACATTTGAAACGCCTACATTATTTGAACAACATAAAAATCAATTGCAAGGATATATAAATAATAATCAAATTAATGTAATGGATAGAATTTGTGTTAATTATGCCCATTTATATGATTATAGGCAAGAAGGAGACAAAGAAACACTTACAGTTAGGCTTAATTCAAGAATGACTGATTATATTATAGATGCGTCAACAAAAGAAGTTTTAAAAGGAGATAAAGATAAAGAATTAGTAAATACATATTTATTAGTATTTATTAGAAAAAAAGGTATAAAAACAAAAGCAGGAACGACAGATGTAAATACAACAAATTGTCCAAATTGTGGAGCACCAACACAGATAACTTCAGCAGGAAGATGCGAATATTGTGGAAGTGTTATAACAACAGGAGAATACAACTGGGTACTTTCTAATTTAGAAAGAGAAAAAATAGGATATTAAAATATAAGGAGGATATTATGGGATTAATTAAAGCTGCCAAAGAGGCAATTAAAAGTACATTTGGAGATCAATGGAAGGAAGCAATTCGTTGCGAAGATATGAATAACGAAACTTTAATGGTAAAAAGAACAACACCAACAGGAGTAATTACAAATAAGAGTACAATTATTGTAGCACCTGGACAATGTGCAGTTATTTATGATAATGGTAGAGTTTTAGATGCAACAGCAGAAGAAGGACTATATACATTTGATAGTTCGTCATCTCCATCATTTTTTGCAGGAGATTTTGGAAAAACTTTTAAAGAAATGTGGGAAAGATTTACATACAATGGTGAAAGTGCAAAACAACAAGCTGTATTTTTCTTTAATACAAAAGAAATATTAGATAACAAATTTGGAACGCCAGCTCCAATTCCATTTCAAGATTGGTCACACCCAATACCAAACCAAATGACAAATACATTATCACCAATGAGAGTAGAAATTAAATGTTTTGGAAAATATACATTTAAAATTACAAATCCAGCATTATTTATGCAAGAAATAGCAGGAACAGCAGATATATATTTAAAAGAAAAATTAATAGAGCAAATGAGATCAGAAGTAATAGCTGTATTCCAAAATGTAATAAACGAATTAGGAAATGAAAAACATAAAGTTCCTGTACTAGAGATGCCAAGTCAAACAGACGAAATAAGAACTATGATGGATGAGATGGTATTTGATGAACCAATAAGAAAAAGAGGAATTTCTATTACATGCTTTGCAGTAGAATCTGTTACTTTAGCTGAAGAATCTGAAAAGAAGATTGATGATTATGAACTTAGCTCAAATGCACATATGCAACAAGGAAGATTAGTTGATGCATATGCAGAGGCTATACAAAATGCTGCATCAAATAAAAGTGGAACAATGAATGGATTTATGGGAATTGGAATGATGAATATGGCAACTAATGGAATGATGGGTGGAGTAGCAACTAACCCATGGCAGAATACAAAAAATAGTCAAATAGATTTAAGTAAAGAAAATCAAAATTCTGAAGAAAATGTTATGAAAGAAGAAGCAAAAGTTGAATCTTCTAAGGTAGAGCAAAATGAAGAGTGGAAATGTGAATGTGGAAATGTGAATAAAGGAAAGTTCTGTAGTAATTGTGGAAAGCCAAAATCAAACAAGAAAAAATGTACAAAATGTGGAGCAGAAAATGAACCTACTGATAAATTCTGCAGTGAATGTGGAACAAAACTAGAATAAAAAGGAGAATATATGTATAAGCTAATAGCTATAGATTTAGATGGAACTCTATTGAATTCATATGGAATAATTTCTGAAGAGGACAAAGTTGTACTAAAAAAAGCTATTGAAAATGATGTTAAAATAATATTAACATCAGGAAGAAGCATTATGTCTGTTAAAAACTTTGCAAATGAAATAGGGGCAAATGATTGCATAATATGTGGTAATGGTTCACTTGTATATAATATACAAAAAGATGAAATAATATACAAAAAATATATAGATAAGAAAAAAGTTTTACAAATTATAAAAATTTGTGAAGACAATAGTATATATTATAATGTATTTACACAAGATACAATATTAACGAGCTCACTTGCATATAATGTTTTATTTTATAATCAAGAGAATATAAAAAAGCCGGATAATAAAAAAACAAATATAAATATTATTCCAAATATATATAAGTATGTAGAAGAAAGAGAAAAAGAGGACTATTTAAAGATATGTATTTGCGATAAAAGTGATATAATATTTGGCGGAATTATGAAAAAACTTAAAGAAATAAAAAATATAAATGCAATGGAAGTAGCACATATGGCAAGAAAACTTATCGCAAATGGTACAGAATATGTACCAGTAGAATATTTTATTACAGAAATAATGAATCAACATGCTGATAAATGGAATGCTGTAAATTATGTAGCAGATATGTATGGAATAAGCACAGATGAAATTATGGTAATTGGAGACAATATGAATGATAAAGAAATGATAAAAAATGCAGGATTAGGAGTTGCAATGGGAAATAGTGCACCATACATACAAGAAATAGCAAAAGAAGTAACACTAGATAACAACTCAAATGGGGTTGGATATATAATAAAAAAATATTTAAATATTGAATAAATAAAAATAAAAAGCACATAACTATTTTTATAGGAGTGTGTTTTTTTATGGATAAAAATGATGATTTAATAAAAAAATTGAATAATGGAATAGAAGAGTCAGAAGATACAACAAAATATGGGGAATTTGTATCATCCTATTTTGCATGGCTTTCATTAGAAAAGCAAAAAGAAAAAGCTAAAAAAATAGAAGAGATAACAGATAATAGAAAAAATAAATAAAAGTATTGACAAAATAAAAAAGAGTAGTATAATATTATTGTAGGTCAAAGAAAGTCAAAGTCAAAAAAGAGGTGAAATAAAATGAGGATGTCGGATATAATAGAAGAATTTATAAAAGAAATGTTTGATGACACAGACCTTATAGAAATACAAAGAAATGATTTAGCAGAACATTTTAATTGTGTTCCATCACAAATAAATTATGTTATTGCCACAAGATTTAAACCATCACAAGGTTATTATGTAGAAAGTAGAAGAGGTGGAGGAGGACATATTAGCATAAAAAAGATAAATGTTACTAAAAGTAATGCTATAATGCATATCATTTCTAGTATAGGTAATAAAATTACTGCTCAAGAAGTAGATATATTTATAAAAAACTTACTTTCTAATGACTTTATAACATTAAAAGAAGCAAAGCTGTTAAAAGCAGCAACAAATGAAAAAGTTCTTATGATATCGAAAAATAATATTGATGAATTAAGAGCAAATATATTTAAAAATATGTTAATTAATTTAGTAGAAAATGATTAAAGACATAAATAAAATAATAAGGAGGTAGATTTTTATGTTATGTCAAAATTGTGGAAAAAATGAAGTTAATTTTAGATATACACAAATAGTAAATGGAGTAAAAAAGGAAATGGCACTTTGCGACAAATGTGCAAGAGAACTTGGATTAGATAATATGGATTTTAGCATGCCTATAAGTATGTCTAGTTTTTTAGGAGATATGCTAAATGAATATTCTAGTGATATGTTTATGCCTACATTTGGAAATGTAACTACAGTAAAGTGTAAAGATTGTGGAACAAGTTATAATGATTTTATAGAAACTGGAAGACTTGGTTGTGCTAGTTGCTATGATATATTTGAGAATAGAATAGATGCATTACTAAGAAATATTCAAGGTGCAACAAGACATGTTGGCAGAATAAGCAAATATATTGGAGAAGCAAATGAAAATAATGTAGAAAATCAATTTAATTGGAAAAATAAAGAAGATAAAAAAGTAAAAAAGGTCAAGAAAGAGAAAAACAAATTAGAACAGTTAAAAGAAGATTTAAACAAAGCAATAAAAGAAGAAAGATATGAAGATGCAGCAAAAATAAGAGATGAAATAAAAGAAGAAGAAAATAAAAAATAATTTATTGGAGGATAAAGATGGCAAATTGGTATATACAAACTGGAAAAAATTCAGATGTAGTTGTTAGCTCAAGAGTAAGACTTGTAAGGAATATAAAAAATATTCCGTTTCTTACAAAATGTTCGGATGACGAAAAAAAAGCTATAATAGAAAAATTAGAAAACATTATTCCTAGCATAGGTTATGGATTAAAACTTTTTAGAATGGATAAAATAGATGATATAACAAGATTAAGCTTAGTAGAAAAACATCTTATTAGTCCTGAATTTGCATCTAAAAATGATAATTTAAAACTAAAGGCTATTCTAATAAATGATGATGAAAATATTTGTATAATGATAAACGAAGAAGAACATTTAAAATTACAAGTATTTACTGCAGGATTAGATTTGGAGAATATAAAAAATTTAATAGTAGAACTTGATGATAAACTTGATGAATTACTTAAATTTTCATGTAATAAGCAATATGGTTATTTAACTTCTTGTCCAACTGATTTAGGTACAGGAATGAAAGCATCTGTTATGGTACATTTGCCAGCACTTGAAATTACAGGTAATCTTAATAAAGTATTACATATAGTAAATAGTTTTGGAATGAATATAAAAGGAATTTATGGCAATGGTTCACAAAGTGTTGGAAATATTTATCAAATCTCTAATAATCAAACTTTAGGACTTACAGAAGAAGAGATTATAAAAAATTTAAATATAATTACATTAAAAATAATAGAACAAGAAAGATTGGCTAGAAAAAATTTAACAAAAGAAGCAATTGAGTTAGAAGATAAAGTATATCGTTCATATGGAATATTAACAAATGCAAGAAAGATTTCTGCACAAGAATGTTTAAAATTATTATCGGACATAAAGCTTGGAATGGATATGGGAATAATAGAGGAGCTTACAGATTTAAAAGTAAATAAGCTTAAAATATATCTTCAAACAGGAAATTTACAAAAATATATAGGTAAGCAACTTAATGCATATGAAAGAGATATAGAAAGAACAAAAATAATTAAGAAGATAATAAAGGAAAAATAAAAGAAAGGAAGTGTAAATACATGTTATATAGATTTACAAGCAGAGCCGAAAAGGCTTTAGAATTAGCAAATGATTTAGCAACTGAGCTTGGACATAATTACATAGGAACAGAGCATTTGTTATATGGTTTATCCAAAGAAGGAACTGGAGTTGCAAGTAAAGTTTTAGAAATGCAAGAAGTAACTCCAGAAAAAATAAGAGAAGAAATAGAGGTTTTAATAGGTGTAGGAGATGAATTTTCTGAAGGAACAGTAGGGTTTACACCTAGAACCAAAAGAGTTATAGAAAATGCATTCATGGAATCAAGAAAATTAGGAAGCGAGTATATAGGAACAGAACATCTTTTAATAGGAATTATGCATGAAGGAGATAGTATTGCTGTAAGAATAATGATGAACTTAAATGTAAGTCCTCAAAAATTATATAATGAAATTTTAAAAGTTGTAAATGAAGATGAAATTGCAACAACTCAAGAGAAAGGAAAGGCTTCAAAAAATTTAGGAAGTTATAATCAAACAACAACTTTGAATCAATATGGAGCAGATTTAACTAAGCAAGCAATAGAAGGAAAATTAGATCCAATTATAGGAAGAAAAAAGGAAATAGATAGAGTAATTGAAATTTTATCAAGAAGAACAAAAAACAATCCATGTTTAATAGGAGAACCAGGAGTTGGTAAAACTGCAGTAGTAGAAGGATTAGCAGAAAAAATAATTTCTGATGATGTGCCAGAAATGTTAAAAAATAAAAGAGTTGTAAGTATAGATATTTCTAGTATGGTTGCTGGAGCAAAATATAGAGGAGATTTTGAAGAAAGAATAAAAAAATGCTTAGAAGAAGTAAAAAAAGTAAAAGATGTTATATTATTCATTGATGAAATTCATACAATTGTTGGTGCTGGTTCAGCAGAAGGAGCTGTTGATGCAGCTAACATTTTAAAACCATTATTAGCAAGAGGAGAAGTTCAAGTAGTAGGAGCAACAACTCTTAATGAATATAGAAAATACATTGAAAAAGATAGTGCACTAGAAAGAAGATTTAGCCCAGTAATGGTAGGAGAACCAACTACAGAAGAAACTATACAAATATTAAAAGGAATTCAAGACAAATATGAGGCACACCATAATGTAAAAATTACTGAAGAAGCAATAAAAGCAGCAGTTAATTTATCAGTAAGATATATTAACGATAGATTTTTACCAGACAAAGCTATAGATTTAATAGATGAGGCAGCCTCAAAAGTAAGAATGAAAACATATACTCAGCCAGAACATTTAAAAAAATTAGAAGAAAAAATTGCAGAATTAGATAAACAAAAAGAAGAAGCAATTAGAGTACAAGATTTTGAAAAAGCTGCAACACTAAGAGACGAAGAAAACAAGAATAAAGAAAAATTTCAAAAAGAAAAAGATAAATGGCATAATAAAAATAGTAAAAGTGTTATAACATTAACAGAAGAAGATGTTGCAGATGTTGTGGCAAATTGGACTGGAATACCTGTTAAAAAAATAAGTCAAGATGAGAATGAAAAACTTAAAAATTTGGAAGAAGAACTTCATAAAAGAGTTATTGGTCAAAATGAGGCTGTAGAAGCTGTAAGTAAAGCAATAAGAAGAGGAAGATTAGGATTAAAAGATCCAAATAGACCTATAGGTTCATTCCTATTTTTAGGACCAACAGGTGTTGGAAAAACAGAACTTTCTAAAGCTTTAGCAGAAAGCTTATTTGGCTCAGAAAACGCAATGATAAGAGTAGATATGTCAGAATATATGGAGCCACACTCTGTTTCAAAATTAATAGGATCACCTCCAGGATATGTAGGATTTGATGATGGTGGACAATTAACAGAAAAAATAAGAAGAAAACCATATTCAGTTATATTATTTGACGAAAT
This sequence comes from Clostridia bacterium, assembly GCA_017886645.1. Lineage (GTDB taxonomy): Bacteria > Bacillota > Clostridia > TANB77 > CAG-508 > CAG-273. The sequence goes on along the minus strand of JAGHJM010000048.1, from coordinate 33,127 downwards.
AGAAAAAGCACACCCAGATGTAATGAATATGTTACTTCAAATATTAGATGATGGACGATTAACAGATGCACAAGGGAGAACCGTAAACTTTAAAAATACGGTAATCATAATGACATCAAATATAGGTGCAAGAATTATTACAGATAAAACATCATTAGGATTTTCAAATGATAGTCAAAAAGACGATTCAGTTGACAAAGATTATGAAAGCATAAAAAAAGACGTTATGTCAGAACTAAAAAAACAATTCAGACCAGAATTTTTGAACAGAATAGATGAAATAATAGTATTCCACAAACTAAATAACGAAGATGTTAAGAAAATAATAGACATAATGATAAAACAAGTTGAGAAAAGACTACAAAATCAAAACATTGAAATGGAAGTAGATGACAAAGTAAAAGAGCTTATAGCAGAAAAAGGCATAGATAGAAACTATGGAGCAAGACCACTAAAAAGAGCAATACAAAGCATGTTAGAAGACAAAATCGCAGAAGAAATGCTAGAAGGCAATGTAAAACAAGGCAAGAAAAACAAAGCAACAGTAGAAGATGGAAAAGTGGTAATTGGGGACGTTTCCTAATTACCGCAATCTGGTAATTAGGGACGTTTCTAAATTACCAACTTTGGGTAATTAGGGACACATCTAAGTCTCAAAAGTGGCTATATGAATAGAAAGGAACAATAGATACACGAGATAAATAATTTTCTGAATATTAGTTGTTGCTAAACAAAAAAACACATGTTATAATCATTTTATACCAAAAGAGAAGGTGTAAAAATGGATTTTATAATAGCATGTGTTTTTCTTTTAATATTTATTGTATTTGCACTTATTGCACTTGCCGTTTTTCAAATAAGAATGGCAGGAATAAAAATAAAAGATTTTTGGGGATTTATTCAAGCAAATCAAATGTTAGATAAATTAGATAAATTTGCAAGAAGATATGAAGTAATGACTCCTCAGGAACAAGCAATTTATTTAATGGAAGCTGAAAAGATTTTTGAAGCATATGATAAAATCCCAAGTATAGTTTGGGAAGATGAATATAGAAAATATCAAAAAGTATTAGAAACATATAAAAATATAAGATTATCAAGATGGAAACAAAAAAGTGAAGAAAAATAGTTCTACTTTTATAAATTATTTTATAAAAGTAGAATTTTTTTGTGAGAAAAAATAAATAATATTCATATAATATATAAATACAAAGAAAAAGAGGTATATTATATGAAAATTAGATATTTCGATCATGCTGCAACAACTGCAGTATCTGAAGAAGTGTTAAACGCAATGCTTCCATACTTTAGAAAAAATTATGGAAATCCATCTTCTATGTATGAAATTGCTAGAATATCTAAGAAAGCAATAAATGAAGCAAGGGCAAAAGTAGCACACAGTATAAATGCATCACCTAAAGAAATATATTTTACTTCATGTGGGAGTGAAAGTGATAATTTAGCAATAAAAGGAATTGCATATGCTAATAAAGAAAAGGGGAATCATATTATAACAAGTAAAATAGAGCATAATGCGGTATTAAATACTTGTCAAAGACTAGAGAAGCAAGGATATGAAATAACTTATTTAGATGTAGATGAGAAAGGTTTTGTTAGATTAGATGAACTAGAAGATGCTATAAAAGATAATACTATTCTTATAACAATTATGTTTGCAAATAATGAAGTGGGAACAATTGAACCAATCGAGCAAATTTCTAAAATTGCTAAAAAGCATAATATAATTTTCCATACAGATGCGGTTCAAGCTATAGGAAATGTAAGAATAGATGTAAAAGAATTAGATATAGATGCACTTTCTATGTCAGCACATAAATTTTATGGTCCAAAAGGGGTTGGTGCACTATATGTGAAAAGTGGAATAAATTTTCAAAGAATTCAAGATGGTGGGCATCAAGAAATGGATAAACGTGCTGGAACAGAGAATGTTGCAGAAATTGTAGGAATGGGTAAAGCGATTGAATCTGTATATAGAAATTTTGATGAGAGATGTAATTATTTGAAAGATATAAGAGATTACTATATAAATAGAGTGGAGAGAGAAATTCCTTATGCAAAATTGAATGGAGATAGAATAAAAAGACTACCAGGAAATGCGAATTTTTCATTTAAGGGATTAACAGGAGAAAGAATCTTATTTAATTTAGATTTAAATGGTATTTGTGCATCAGCAGGTTCTGCTTGTGCAACAGGTTCATTACTTCCTTCACATGTACTTTCTGCTATGGGAATTACAGAAGAATTAGCAAATAGTACTTTAAGAACAACCTTTGGAGAAGAAAATACAAAAGAAGATATTGATTTTTTAGTAGACTGTTTAAAAAATATAAAATAAAAAGAAGGAGCCCCCTGTTTTATACAGGGGGCTTGAACGGAAAGCATAAAACTTACTTACTTGAAGATATGCACGACACCGTAGGTGCCGGCACCGCTGTCGTACCAGCAGTTGAGTCCCAAAGCTTCCGTAATGAAGGCAATGGGAACCAAGGTACGCCCGTTAAGAGCCATCACCTTGACGTCAGCATACTTGCCTACACCGTTAACGGTGTAGTAAGAAGAACCAATCCACATACGGATGGTCTTGCCATGCCCAGTCAGAGTTACCATCTGGTTAGCACCATCCCAGCTGACGTTCATGCCAAGCATGGAACCAACGTCAGCAATAGGAATCATAGTTCTTCCGGGGTTCACGACGATAGGGATTTGGTCCGTGAACGGAACCATTTCCCCATCTACCGTCACAATGATGGGCTTTTGACCATCATTGTTTAGGAAAATGTTGTTTTCGTATCTCACATAGGAATAACCTAAGGAAGAAGCCAACTGCGAAAGAGCAAGATTGGTGCTCCAAAGATTAGACCCAGGGAAAACGTTGTTTAGTCCGTAAGAAACGTATACATCGCCACTTTCGGAGTACGAATAAGCGGAAACACCAGATACAATATAGTTGTTCCGGTAAATGGTGATGTTGCTGTAGCTGTATCCAGACTTAGTCAGAGTCACAGTATCACGACTCCGGCTATAGGAATAGCCAAAGTCGTCAGCCCAGTCCTCAAGAAGAATGGGCTCAGAAACTCTGCTAGGGTTTAGGCTCGTGGTTTCCGAAGGAAACACTAGAGCCAAATCGGCGTACCTCTCAAGGTAGGTGTCGCCATCCTCAACATAGGCCTCGACGCCTCTGATGAGAGTACCGTTTTTGTAGATATCTACATCATCATAGTCACGGTTGTCGCCACCACCGCCAGTGTCTCTGCCGTCGCTGTAAAGGTAGCAACGGCTGTTCTTAATGGACATGCTGTAACCAAAGTCGGTGGCAACATCCTCCAAGAGGATGTCGCCATCGTCAATCCAGATCATGTCCTCTGTCTCATCAGGAAAGATCTTCCGGATATCATCGAAATCCTCGACCCAGACATCGTCGTTGTTGTCAATGTAGGCGTTCACATTCCGAACGCGCTCATTGTCAACATAGATGTCAATGTCAGTGTTTGCGGCGAAAGCCACGGTGCTCATCATAGAGCACATGATGGCAAAAGCCATCAAGATGGACAAGAACCGTTTCATTTAAGAGACCTCCTATCTCTGTTTTCAAAGTGCGTTTGTGTTCTAGCTTTCCGTTCAAATATCCTTCTATAGTAAACATATTGAAAGAAAACTCCCAATATGGAACACCATTTGGGCATTAGCCCATGTAGTGGCAAGTACTTAAAAAAGCAATGCCTAGTATTATTATACCACAATTATCCAATATGTGCAATTAACATAAAATTCAAAATTAAAAATGAATCAGGGTATATTTTAATTATTTTTGCAAATAATAATATAAAACGTTAGTAGTGATTATTATGTGGAAAAAATTGATAATTGGTTTGATTTCGGGAATAATAAGTGGATTTTTTTCATCAGGAGGAGGGCTAATATTAGTGCCTGCATTTGTATATTTCTTTAATTTAGATGAAAAAAAAGCAAGAGCAACATCTTTATTCTGTATGTTACCAATGGTAATAACAACAGCAATATTTTATGGAAGAAGTAATTTTATACATTGGGATATAGGAATAAAATGTGCAATAGGAGGAATAATAGGTGGAATTATAGGGGCAAAATTGCTTGTAAAAGTTCCTAATAAATATTTGAAAATTATTTTTGTGGCATTTTTAATTTATGCAGGAATTAACATGATTATAAAATAATTGAAAAGGAAAAGAAAATGGTAGAAATTCTAATAGGATTATGTGCGGGAATTGTAAGCGGAACAGGAATGGGAGGAGGAACAATACTAATACTTCTTCTTTCGATTTTTATTGGATTAGACCAACACGTAGCTCAAGCAACTAATTTAGTATTTTTTATTCCAACAGCAATAGCTGCTATTCTATTAAGTTTAAAAAATAAAAAGATAGATTTGAAATTAGGATTAAACATAATAATATTTGGTGTAATCGGGGCTGCATTAGGAGCAATTATTTCAAGCAATATGGATGTAAAAATATTAAGAAAAATATTTGGAATATTCTTATTACTAATATCTATTTATGAGATATATTCTTGGTATAAGATGTATATAAAAAAGAAAAAAAAGGCATAATAAAAAAAGATACTTAAAAAATATCAAAATAAGAAGGAGGTTACATTATGAAATTTGTTAAAGGAATGTTAATAGGTGGCTTAGTATCAGCAGGGGTTGCAATGATATATGCTGGCACAATGGAAAAAAATAAAAAAAGAGTAATAAAAAAAGGAAAGCAATTTGCAAGAAAATTAGGCATTATGTAATTAAGATGTGTCCCCAATTACCTAAAAGTGGTAATTGGGGACGTTTCCTAATTACCACTTTTGGTGAATTTGGAAACGTCCCTGATTACCATTTTATGATTTTATTCGTGGCATTTGTGGCAAGGCTTTTCTTCTTTACATGGTCTTTCTTCTTTACAAGGTTTGTCTTCCTTACAAGCTTTTTCTGATTTGCATGGTGGACAGTCTAATTTAATTCCTTTTAAACATTTTCCTTCGTGCTTGCTTTCTGCAAATATTTTACAATGTTTTACTTCGTCTACCCATATGCTTATTTCATAGAATCTGTTGCTACATAAAGGTCCAAAAACAAATTCTCCATCTTTATCTGTAAATGTGTGAGATACTGGTCTTCTTTCCTCTTTTCCACAATCACAAACAACTTCTACTAATTTTACTACTGCATTACATACTGGATCGCCATAGCAGTCTTTAACTATTCCATATATTACACTACGGTCATCACATGGTAAAGTAATATCTAAGTCAAATTGTTTTCCTGTAGCAAGTATACCATCAATGTTTACAACAGGACAAACACCTTTATCATATTCCATTATAAAATTCCTCCTTTTTATTTGGTATAGTATATAGTATTCAATAAGTCGATTTTATGTGACATAATGAGACAAATGATTTTAGTTCTAAAAAATATTTATAGTAATAAATATAAAATAATGTTCATAGTATTAGTTAGAATATTTTTTAGGAGGAAATATGTTTTTTGTAATTAATAAAAATAAAATATATACATATATAGTGACTGTTTGCATGATTGTTATTTTATTTGCATTATCTTTTGCAGCAATAAATAATAATGAATCTGTTGTAACATCTACAAATTCTGAGGAAATAGTAGAAGTTAATAATAATTTATAAAATATGTATAAAATGGAATTATTTAGGATATAATTAATGATGATAATTTTAGTCAAAATTTTGAAAATATTTGATAATAAAGAATTTATAAGTAATATAAATAGAAAAATATAACATTTTATGTAGACAAAACCAAAAATTCGTGTTATAATATAAACTGTGGCTGGGTGACAGCTAAAGATATTATAAATTTTAAGAAACAAATAAGAGGAGGAAATTAAATTGAATACTATTTATGAAGAAAACAACCATATTACTCTAATGGGAAAAGTAACAAGCGAAAAGAGATTTAGTCATGAGATATATGGAGAAAAATTTTATGTATTTGACATAAGTGTACCACGTTTAAGTGGAAGTTCAGATATTATACCAGTAACAATATCTGAAAGATTATTAATAGGAGACGAGATAAAATTAGAAAGCAAAGTAATAATTGATGGACAATTTAGATCATATAACAGTTATGAAAATGAAAAAAGTAGATTAGTGCTTACTGTATTTGCTAAAGATATTAAACTTACAGAAAACCAAGATGAAGAAGTAAAGGCAGGAAAAGATATTGTTTCTAATGAAGTTACTTTAACAGGTTACATATGTAAGAAACCAATCTATCGTAAAACTCCTTTCGGAAGAGAGATTGCAGATATATTGTTAGCAGTAAATAGAGCTTATAATAAATCAGATTATATACCATGTATAGCATGGGGAAGAAATGCAAGATTTTGTGAAAATATGCCTGTAGGGACTGAATTAAAAATAATAGGAAGAGTTCAATCTAGAGCATATGAAAAGAAATATGAAGATGGAACAGTAGAAAATAGAGTGGCATATGAAGTTTCTATTGGAAGCTTAGAAGTAGCGGGAGATGGAACAACTGAAAATCAAGAAGAAAAAGAAGAAAATAAAGAGGCTATGTAAAAATATATAAAAAGCTCATATCTATGTAGATATGAGCTTTATTATTATTTTTTTTCTTCTGGAATAATTATTTTATCTTTTTTTGGCTTTTCTTGTGGTTTTTCAATATCTATATGTTCACGAACAGGAGAAATATTTAATCCGTCTCCATCTCCTGAAACAATTTTAATTTCCTTTTTCTCGGTTTTTTCATCTAAATTGTCCATAATATACACCACCAATCTAGTAATTTTATTTTTAATAATATAACATAAAAATTTAAAAAGTACAATAATCCAATATAAAATTAATAAAGTTTAATTTGAAATTATTGGAAGACAATGGCTTTCTTGTACTTGAAAGGGAATAAAATATATGGTATTATATTGAATAGTTATTGCATGGAAGGTAATTTTATAAATAGTAAATTAACTTAATATACAAATGTTATAATTCATACTAAAAAATTAGTTACAAAATTTATTTAAATTATTGAAAAAGTATAATTTAGGATGTGAGATATATGGAAAAAAATAAAATGAAAGGTATAATAGAATCTATTTTATATGCTGCTGGAAGAGAAGTAAGTATAAAAGAGCTTATGGCTGTATTGGAAGCAGAGTCAAAAGATATAATAGAAACAGTAAATGAAATGAAAGAGGAATATGAAAAAGAGAATAGGGGAATTCAAATAATAAATGTAGATGGAGCATATCAATTATGTACTAAAAAAGAAAATTACGATTATATTTGCCAAGTTTTTGATAAAAGAGCAAAACTACAATTATCTCAAGCTGTAATGGAAACGCTTTCAATTATAGCATATAATCCAAGAATAACCAGAGCAGAAATAGAAGCAATAAGAGGAGTAGGATCTGATGGAATTATTTATAAATTGTTGGACTATAATTTAATAGAAGAAACTGGTAAACTTGATGCTCCGGGGAGACCCGGTACATTTTCAACAACTAAGGAATTTTTGAAAATGTTTGGACTATCTAGCTTAAAAGATTTGCCAGAACTTCCTAAATATAAATTAGACAGTAACAAGCAAATTGTTATAGATGAAGTTATAGATGGAATTGATGAAAGCGAAAACGAAAAGCTTGATATTCCTAATAATGAATAAATATAAAGGAGTAGATTTTTATGGGAAAAGATAAAGAGTTCGTAAAGGAGCTTACTAATATAGAGGACGACTTTGCACAATGGTATACTGATATTGTATTAAAAGCAGAGCTTGCAGATTATACAGATACAAAGGGTTGTATAGCAATAAAGCCATATGGATATGCTATTTGGGAAAATATTCAAAAATATACAGACGAATTATTTAAAAAAGCTGGAGTAAAAAATGTTTATTTTCCAGTACTAATTCCAGAAAATTTATTACAAAAAGAAAAGGATCATGTTGAGGGTTTTGCACCAGAAGTAGCAATGGTAACAGAAGCAGGAGGAGAAAAACTTGAAGAAAGACTTGTTGTAAGACCAACATCAGAGACAATGTTTTCAACATTATATTCAAAATGGATTAGCTCATGGAGGGACTTACCAGTTGTATATAATCAATGGTGTAATGTTTTAAGATGGGAAAAAGAAACAAGACCTTTTTTACGTTCACGTGAATTTTTATGGCAAGAGGGGCATACAATACATGCTACAGAAAAAGAGGCAATGGAACGTACAATGCAAATGCTTAACATATATCAAAAAGTAGTTGAAGATTTACTTGCAATTCCAGTTCTAAAGGGAGAAAAAACACCAAGTGAAAAATTTGCAGGAGCAGAAAATACATATACAATTGAGACTATGATGCATGATGGGAGAGCTCTTCAGTCTGGTACATCACATTATTTTGGACAAAACTTTACAAAGGCGTTTGAAATAAAATTTCAGAATAAAGAAGGAAAAGAAGAATATGGTTATCAGACGTCTTGGGGAATTAGCACTAGATTACTTGGAGGAGTTATTATGGCACATGGAGATGATAGAGGACTAAAATTACCACCAAAAGTAGCTCCAATACAAGTTGTTATTGTTCCTATTGCAGCACATAAAGAAGGGGTTGTAGAGGAAGCAAAAAAATTACAAGATATGCTTAATGAAAATTATCGTGTTGAATTAGATTTAAGGGACAATTATTCAACTGGTTACAAATTTAATTATTGGGAACTAAGAGGTGTACCAGTAAGAATTGAAATTGGACCAAGAGATATTGAAAATAAGCAATGTGTAATAGTAAGAAGAGATACATTTGAAAAACAAGTTGTTTTATTAGAAAATATAAATGACACATTAAATAAACTTTTAGATGAAATACAAATACATATGTTTAATGAATGTAAGGAAAGAATGGAAAGAAAAACTACTGTAGCTACAAATATGGAAGAGTTTGAGAAAAATCTTAAGGAGAATCAAGGATTTATTAAAGCTATGTGGTGTGGAGATGAAGCATGTGAAGATAAAATTAAAGAACTAACCGGAGCAAAATCAAGGTGTATTCCATTTGAGGAAGAACGTATTGGGGATAAGTGTGTATGTTGTGGAAAACCAGCAAAGCATATGGTTGTATGGGGAAGACAATATTAAAACTAACAGCTTTTTAAAATTAGTACAATAAAATTAAATATATGGAATAAACGCACTAACACTGATAAAAGCAGATAAAAAATAGGAATTGTATTTTGGGACTTAAAACAATCTTAATAGTATGGTTTAAGATTTCAATTTTGTCTACAAAAACAATTCCTATTTTATCTGCTTTTATTTATCAAAAGTAGGTAATATGTTATATAAAATTAATATTTCTTATTTAAAGTATTTAATATGTCGGGATAAATGTTGTGGGCATTTTCTTTCCAATTATCTACAATCTTTTTAGCTTCTTCTCGAGAACCAGCAAATATCTTAAGCTCAAATATACAATTATGGTTTTCATTAATTTTACAGGTTACAGTATAATCTGTTTCACTCTTAGGAGTAAATTCTGCAGTAATAGACTCCTGTTCTTTTGAGTTAGAAAGTTCGTTTTTAAAATTTATATCTACTTTTAACTTAATAATACCAGGCAACATATCTAGAGTAAGATTTAAAGCTTCTCTACCTTGCTCTGTTATTTCATATACATCTTTATTATCTTTTTGATATGTTTTAATATATTTTATTTCTAGTAAGTCTAACAAAAATTGTTGAAAATAAAAATAGTTCATGTCTTGAGTAGATAATATTAATTTATATAAATTAGTATTATCTATTGGTGCTATCATCTTATCAAGAATATATAATATTAAAAGTTTGTTTTCGGCTAATGTTTCGTTATCTGAACTTAATTTCACAGTTATTCACTCCTAAATATTTTTTTACTATTATAGCACAAAATATTATGAAATACTATTATTTTATAATTAAAAATGATATACTATAAAAAATATTATTAATAAGGGGAAAAAATGAAAACATTATATGAAGTATTAGAGGTAAGTGAAAAAGCTTCTAAAGAAGTAATAGAAAAAGCATATAAAGTTTTAGTAAAAAAATATCATCCTGATTTACAAGATGCTTCAAATAAAGAAGAAGCAGACAAAAAAATGAAAGAAATAAATGAGGCCTATAGTATTCTAAGTGATGAGATAGCTAGAGAAAAATATGATGAAGAACTAAAAATGCAAAAACAACAGGAAGAATCAAAAACATATAATAATTATACAGAAAATAGTAGAGCGAAAAATAATCAAACAGAACAAGATTTGTATAAGAAGCAAGAAGAAATACTAAGACAACAAGAAATGTATATGAAAAAACAACAAGAAGAGTATGTAAAACAGCAAAAAGAAATGGAAAGTAGATATAACAAGGCCTATTATAATTATTTAAAAAGTTTAGGATATAAAGTAAAATATAAATGGACATGGAAACAATATTTAACTTTATTAATTATAATTGCTGTAATAATTTTAATTGGTTTAATATTATGGATAATTCCACCAACACATGATTGGATGGTAGGTTTGTATGAAGAAAATGTTATTATAAGAGTTACAGTAAATGTAATTATAGGATTTTTTAATGGTATTGGAAGAATTATTTCTAGCATATTTGGAATAAAAAATTAAAAAATTGTATAGTAATATAAAATTAGTATATAATCTAAATATAAAATAGATGGGAGGAAAAATTATGAATAGAAAAATTAGAGTTGTACAATATGGTACAGGGAAAATGTCAGTTTACACAATGAGATATGTATTTGAAAAAGGAGCAGAAATAGTTGGAGCTGTTGATGTGAATCCAAATGTAATAGGAAAAGATATTGGAGAAATTATGGGAACAGACAAAAAGGGTATTATTGTTAAAAGCGTTGAAGAGGCAGAAAACATGATTAAAGAGGTAAATCCAGACATTGTAATTGTTACTACAATGAGCTTAATAAAAGATGTACAAGATGCACTTTTATTATGTGCAAAATTAGGTGTAAATGCAATTACAACATGCGAAGAAGCTTTTTATCCAAGTAATTCTAATCCAGAAGTTACAAATAAAATAGATACACTAGCAAAAGAAAGTAATTGTACAATAACAGGAAGCGGATATCAAGATATATACTGGGGGCAACTAATTAGTTCAATAGCAGGTTCAACACATAAAATAACAAAAATAAAAGGAAGCTCTAGTTATAATGTTGAAGATTATGGCATAGCTTTAGCTAAAGCACATGGAGCAGGTCTTACATTACAAGAGTTTGATGAGCAAGTTGCATCTGTTGATAGAATAAGTAATGAGGAAAGAGAAAAAACTATAAATTCAGGAGAATACTTACCTTCATATATGTGGAATGTAAACGGTTGGCTATGTGAAAAATTGGGACTAACAGTTGAAAGTCAAACTCAAAAGACAGTACCACAAACTTATAAGGAAGACATTTATTCTACTACATTAGGAATGAATGTACCTGCGGGAAATGCAACAGGAATGAGTGCCGTAGTTACAACAAAAACAAAAGAAGGAATTATAATAGAGTCTGAATGTATAGGTAAAGTATATTCAAAGGAAGATTATGATAAAAATGAATGGACAGTTGAAGGAGAGCCAAATACAACAATTGTAGTAGCAAGACCAAATACTGTTGAACTAACATGTGCAAGTATAGTAAATAGAATACCTGATGTTATAAATAGTACTTCTGGTTATATAACAACAGATAAAATGGGAGAACTAAATTATAGAGTAAAACCTTTAAACGAGTATGTAAAATAATAGTATAAATTAAATTTATGTGGAACAGAATTATTAGACAAACAGTTTAATATTTTGTTCCATCTTTTTATTTGGAAAAAGTTTTGACAAAAATTGATAAAAATACTTTTTAAATTAAATCTATTATGCTAAAATAAATATGGATTATTATAACAAGGAGAAAATTAAGTAAATTATGAGAATTAGATTTAAACCATGGGCAAGACCAGAATTAGAGGCAAGTAAATTTTACATAGATAATCCTGAAGAGTATAAAGGTAACTGGACGGAAAAAGCATTTAAAAATAATAATAAATTACACATAGAATTAGGTTGTGGAAAAGGACAATTTATTTCAAATCTAGCAGTGAATAATCCAGAAATTAACTATATTGCAATTGACTTAGTTGATGCAATGCTAGGCTTAGCTAAAAGGAATATAGAAAAAGTGTATAATGATAATAAAAAAGATATAAATAATATTCTTATTACAAGATATGATATTGAAAGGATACTAAATATTTTTGACAAGAATGATGAAATAGAAAGAATATATATAAATTTTTGTAATCCTTGGCCAAGAGGTAAACACCATAAGAAAAGATTAACACATACAAGACAATTAGAAAAATATAGAGGGTTTTTAAAAAATCAAGGAGAAATATATTTTAAAACAGATGATGATGCTTTATTTTTAGATAGTTTAAGTTATTTAAAACAAACAGGATTTAATATAGAAAAATATACTAATGATTTGGCAAATGAACCAAGCTTTTGGAATAATATTATAACAGAACATGAAAAAATGTTTATGGGTGAAGGAATAAAAATAAAAGCTGTAATTGCCAAAAAGGAGGAATAATGCAAGCAATAAATGAATTTATTAACTTTTTTAAAAATATTACTACAGAAAAAATAATAGATATAGCGATAGCTATTGCTATAATTATTGTTTTTTTTGTAGCAAGTTCATTTTTAGCATATGGAATTATTAAAATATTTAAATGGAAAAGCAAGAAAAAAGAAATAAAAGATAATTCATTTTATAAACCTATTAAAGGTGTAATTATATGGATTGGCATATATGTTGCAATTTTAATTTTAAGACTTCCTGAAGATGGTATGGCAATATGCAATAAAGCATTTAGAATAGGAGTAATAATAATATTAACAATAGGAATTGCAAATATATTTTCATCAGACTCTAAACTATTTAAAAAAATATCTAAACATGAAAGGATAAAAGGAAATCAAACACTAGTCAATTTTATTAGTAAAATAGCAAAGGCAGTTATATATCTAATTGGAGCAATACTAGTAATAGCAGATTTAGGCTATGATTTGGGTGGAATAATTGCAGGGCTTGGATTTACAGGAGTTATAGTTGCACTTGCAGCACAAGATATAGCAGAAAATTTATTTGGAGGATTGGCAATTATATTGGATAAACCTTTTGTGGTTGGGGATTGGATTGAAACGAGCAAATATCAAGGGAGTGTAGAAGATATTACTTTTAGAAGCACAAGAATTAGAACTGCAGATAATACAGTAGTTACTATACAAAACTCTACTTTATCAAATGAACCAATTGTAAATTATGCAAGAATGACTAGCAGAAAATATTCAACTACTTTAAATTTAGCTTTAGAGACAAACTCTAATGTTATAGAAAATGTAGTAGAAAAATTGAAATTTGCAATATCAAATACAGAAAATGTTTTGAAAGATAGCTTAAGTGTAACTCTAGGAAAAATTGCAGATGATGGAATTGAAATAGGAATTTTCTTCAATACAGATATAGTACCATATAATGATTATTTGGGATTTTGCCAGAAAATAAATTTATTAATACTTAAAATATTAGAATCGGAAAATGTAAAATTATCATATCCTTCACAAAATATTTATATTGCAAATAAAGAAGAAACAGTGAATAGTAATAATGAAAAAGTATAAACTTGAAAATATTGTAAAAAGAGTGTATAATATATAGTATGAGTTCGCTCATAGGTGCAGGCGTTAAAATACGTACATAGAGAAAGGACAGATATATAGAAATGCCTAAGACAGCAAGTTTACTGAAGGCGGTAAAAGCCTTCAAGAAAACATCCCACTTCACGAACGTGAATGACGAGGATTCTCTTTTCTACAGAGAAGTGGAAGAAATCCTAATAAACATGATGAATACGGTCGGAGAGGAACCTATTGAATTAATAATCTACCAGTTGTGGGAAGACAATGGAGTAGCCTTTCGATACGGAAATGATGAATCAGGAGTGAGGCGTAATTTTAAGCTTAGCTATGGTCCAAATCGTGTAACGTCTATTATGAACATGGCCATCAGAAACGGTCTTAAGGCGGAATATACTCCGTCTGACACCGTGCACAAGTACGGTAAATTGACGATTCAGTATATCGGCAAAAAATAAAGAATACCAAGCCTGCACCAAAAGTCTCCGCGCATTGTTGCGGAGACTTTATTTAATTATTTACCACTTTTTGTTCACACTATAGACATAATAAATAGTTATAATATATAATAATTATGTGTTTTGATAGGAGGAAGTATATGAGAGATATAACTATATTAGTTGTAGATGATGAATCAAGAATGAGAAAACTTATTAAGGACTTTTTAAGCCAAAAAGAATATAAAATATTAGAAGCAGGTGATGGTGAAGAGGCACTTAAAGTATTTGATGAAAACCAAGAGAAGATAAGTCTAATTTTATTAGATGTTATGATGCCAAAATTAGATGGATGGTCTGTATTAAGACAAATAAGACAAAACAATAAAAAAGTACCAATTGTTATGCTTACAGCAAGAGGAGAAGAACAAGATGAGCTATTTGGATTCGAATTAGGTGTTGATGAATATATTTCCAAACCATTTAGCCCTAAAATTTTAGTAGTCAGAGTAGAGGCAATATTAAAAAGGGCAAATGGAGAAGAAAACAAAGTAATAGATTATGGAGGAATTTCAATAGATACGGATGGAAGAACAGTAAAAGTTGATGGAAAAGAAATAGAAATGAGCTTAAGAGAATATGAGCTATTGAAATATTTAATGGATAATGCTAATATAGCTTTATCAAGAGATAAAATTCTAAATAATGTATGGAATTATGATTATTATGGAGACTCTAGAACAATAGATAGCCATATTAAGAAAATAAGGCATAAACTTGGAAAGAAAGGAAAATATATAGAGACTATTAGAGGCGTAGGATATAAGTTTGAGATAAAATAAATATAAGGGAAAAAATTATGAGTAGAATAAGAGAAAAATTAAAATCAGTAAGATTCAAATTATTTTTAATTATGTGTATTGTTATAATATTTATTGTATGTTGCCTAATTATAATAAATAGTATTGTATTAGGTTCCTTCTATGCGTACTCAAAAGTGGTTACTGTAAGAAATGTGTATAATAAAATAAATGATTATTATGCAAATGTAAACTCAAATATGAATTTAGAAGAAGAACTTAGAAATATAGCATTTAAAAATAATTTTGATATAGCAATTCAGACAGATAATAATATTATTTTATATTCTACAGATAAAGACTTTATTACTGCAATAGACACTGTAATGAATATGAATCAAATGGAAGAAAGTAATGAACCAAATGTAATTTATAGAGATTCTAATATGGTTATACGAAAAATTGCCGGAAGTAATAGTTCTATGAGTTATATGTTACTAAGCGGAGAATTAGTAAATAGTTATAAATTATATATTAGGATACCAATAGCTCCTATAGAAGAAAGTGTAAGAATTTCAAATAGTGTACTTGTTTTTATAGGATGTATAACAATAATTGTTTCAGGGATAATTGCATCTGTTATTTCGAAAAAATTTACAGATCCAATATTAGAATTGAATGGAATAACCAATAAAATGGCAAAATTAGATTTTAGCCAAAAATATAGAATTAAAGATACTGATGATGAGATAAATGAGCTTGGAAAAAATATAAATACCATGTCAAATAAATTGGAAACTGTAATAAACCAATTAAGAGATAATAACATTGAGTTAGAAAAAGATATTGAAGAAAAGTCAAAAATTGATGAAATGAGAAAGCAGTTTATATCAGATGTATCACACGAATTAAAAACACCTATTGCATTAATACAAGGATATGCAGAGGGATTAGTAGAAAATGTAACAACAGATGATGAATCAAGAAAATTTTATGCAGAAGTAATATTAGATGAATCAAATAAAATGGACAAATTAGTAAAGCAATTATTGGAATTAATGAAGCTAGAGTATGGAAAAAGAGAATTTAATAACGAAAAGTTTGACTTAAGAGAACTTGTTAACGAAGTTATAAGAAAATGTGATGTTATGATAAAAGAAAAAGGTATAAAAGTTAATTTAAATGTAAAAGAACCAATATATGTATTTGTCGATGAGTTCTATATAGATCAAGTAGTTACAAATTATTTTACAAATGCAATAAAACATGCAGAAGAAGTAAATGGAAGAAAGGAAATAAATATTTATATAGAAAAAATTAAAGATAAGAAAAAGATAAGATTATATGTGTATAATACAGGTGAAAACATTAAAGAAGAAGACTTAGAAAGAATTTGGAAAAGATTTTATAAAGTGGATTCTTCAAGAAATAGAGAAGACGGAGGAACAGGAATTGGTCTTGCTTTAGTAAAAGCTATAATGAATAATTACCAAAATGAATATGGAGTACATAACAAAGAAGACGGAGTTGAATTTTATTTTGATTTAGATATTGAAGAAGAATAAATATAAAAAATAGAGGCTATATGTTAATTACAGAAGCTTCTATTTTTTATAAATATTTTCTTAATAAAATCTTTACTAATACTTCAAAGTTTATTCATGAAATGAACATAAATAAAATATAAAATATAAGCATATTAAGAAAGGAGGAGATATGGAGGAAGCTAAAACATAGCATTGATTCAAAAAGGAGGAATGCTAAAACATATTAAAGAAAAGATTTATCAATAGTTTTAAGTAGCATAAATATTTTAAAAGAAAGGAATGTGATGCCTATAGGAAATAAAAAAATAAAGTATAAGTAAAACCCCATAAAATGTTATATAGATAAATTACCCTTAAATATAATAAATAAAAGATCGCAAATTACCAAAACGTAATTTGCGATTTCGTGTTTTATATAAGAAAAACATCGTTAATAAAAAATTAATAATTTAGCTAATTTTTTCTTAATAATTTATATGTTATGATAATTTTATAAAGGTAAAAGGAGGAAAGAAATGAGTGAGCTTATACTAAAATGTGAAAAGCTAAATAAAAATTTAGGCAAGAAGCAAATTTTGAAGGATGTATCAATTGAAGTAGAAAGTGGAGATATTTTAGGATTTATAGGACCAAATGGAGCTGGAAAAACAACTACTATAAAATTAATTTTAGGACTTCAAAGTATTACAAGTGGAAAAGTTGAAATTAATGGATACGATATAACTAAAAATTTTACTAAAGCAATAGAAAAAGTAGGAGCTATAGTAGAAAATCCAGACTTATATATGTACATGAGCGGATATGATAACTTAAAATTAATTGCTAATTTATATAACAATGTTTCAAAAGAGAGAATTGATGAAGTAATAAAATTAGTAAAATTAGAGAATAGGATAAAGGATAAAGTATCTAAATATTCTTTAGGAATGAGACAGAGATTAGGTATAGCACAAGCAATATTGCACAGACCAAACTTGTTAATCTTAGATGAACCAACTAATGGATTGGATCCAGAAGGAATAAAAGAAATAAGAGAGCTATTAAAAAGATTAGCAACAAAGGAGAATATGGCAGTTTTAATATCTAGTCACAATCTTTCAGAGTTAGAGACTTTTTGTAATAAAGTATGTATTATAAAAAATGGCCAAATAATGGAAACAAGTAAAATAGAAGATGTAAAAAAGGATAATACAAATGAAATTCTATTTATTGTAGATGATACTTATGAATCTAAAAAAATATTACCTAATATTAATGTTATAGAAGATAACAAGTTTAAGATTCAAATAAAAAGTAATGAAGAAATTCCAGGTATAGTAAAAACGTTAGTAGAAAACAATATAAAAATTTATGGAATTAGAGAGGAAGAAATTAGCTTAGAAGAAGCATTTTTGAAAAGAACAGGGGGGAATGTAATTGATTAGTTTAATAAAAAATGAGTTAACAAAGATATTTAAAAAGAAAAGTTTTTATATTGTTATGATTTTGACTTTTATATTTATAATTGCTATGAATATCATTTTAAAAAATTTAGCAAATGATGATGGTATGCAATATAGTATTGACTATGGAGCAGAAGCGGAATTTTATGAGGAACAGCTACAAGAATTAGATCCAAACAATGAAAGTGAACAAGAAATTTACATAGAATATAAAACAGCATTGGAGCAAATGAAATTATTTGAAAAGTACGGAGGTATGTCATCTTGGAAGTACACTATTATAAATAATCAAGTAAGACCTATTTTATTTGAACTAGTAAGTCACGAAGTAAAAAATGATACTAATAGTGATGTTTATAAAGAGAATATAGAAAGATATAATACTTTGATAGAAAGATTTGACAAAGACGATTGGAGATCATTTGCACAAGAAGAATTGGATGATGTAAATACTCAGTTGGAAGAAAGAAATAAACTAAAAGATGATATAACAGATAAAATAAGTTTATCTAATATCGAATATGAAATATTTGATTTGACATTACAAAAACAAGTATTAGAGTGGAGATTAGAAAAAGACATTAGCTATAAAATGAGTGATAAAAATACTTTACTTAATCAGTATTATACTAATAGTTTGGATGTAAGAAATTATGAAGATAGCAATAATCAGGATGACTTTTTTGCTAAAGAACAATATCGTAGCTCATTAGAATTATTAAATGAAGCTAAATACGATATTGAAAATGATACTACAATAACCAATACTACAGATGCTAGGGGAATATTATTAGATTTCTTTTCACAATATGAAATTTTTATTATAATTATTATTGTTATGATAGCTGGAACAATTGTGAGTGAAGAATTTAATAAAGGAACGGTAAAGCTACTGTTAGTAAGACCATATAAGAGAACAACTATTTTAACATCAAAATTTATTACATGTATTATTATGCTTATAGTTACTATAGTATTAATTATGACAATGCAATTTGTAGTAGGTGGAATAGTACAAGGGTTTGAAAGTCTAAATACTCCAGCAGTAGTATATAATTTTGATACAAACCAAATGGAGGAAATACCAATATTTACATATATGTTACTACAAACTTTAGGAAAGTTGCCAATTTATATTTTATTAATGACATTAGCATTTGCATTAAGTACTTTATTTAATAATAGTGCTGTAGCGATTACTTTAACTTTATTAGGTTATATGGGTTCACCGATGATTAATCAACTTGGTTTATATTATAATTTAGACTGGATAAGGTTTTTTGTAACTCCAAATTGGGATCTAACACAGTATTTATATGGAGGTATTGCTCAATTTGAAGGTTTAACACCATTATTTTCAATAATCATATGTTTGGTATATTTTATAATTATGCTCATTCCAACATATATTGTATTTAAGAAGAGAAATATAAAAAATATTTAAAATATTTAAATCTATAATACACATATTTCAAAAAAATTTAATTTTATAAGCTTGAATATAAATAGCTTAATAAAAAAGAAGTTGTTTTCATATGTGGAAGAGAAGCTCAAATTGAGTTGTTGAGGTTCTTCTAAGCTAAAAAAATAACAACTTCTTTTTACCATATCCACCAATTCCGATCTATACCTCTTTTACCATCTCTTAGATCATTTTCTATATCATTTATTGTTACAAATTTATGCGAATCGGTGGTAGCTATAGTTTCAGCGACAACTAGTGGATCTACAAAATCAATTAAAATTCTTGCAGGAGAGGAAGCAAAATTAGCACCAGCTAAAATTAAACCTTCGTAATAGCTTTGACATGCGCCTGCAAAAATAACAAGGTCTTTACTTATATTTTGACATTCTCTCGCAGTTTTGACAGATTGTATAAAATATTTAGAATTTTTATAATTTGATAAATCATTGTAATTAGTACCGTTTTTTTATCATTTCATCATGCCCAGTTACTACTAAAATGTCTGGCTTGTACTTTTTTATCAAACTATTTAGCATAAGGTGTTGCTTACATTCGGGAATATTTTTTACAATTGCATATAATCCTAATTTTTTGTAGTGTAATTTTGCTTTTTCACTATAACGTTTATCTCCGTCCAAATGTAGAATTCTTCCTGTATAAACTACTGTGTTCATATAATCACCTCATACAATGACTTGGTATTATATGTTATGTAGTTTTTTGTCGAACTGTGACAAATTAATGTAAAAAATGAGTAATAAAAATGTAACATAATTGTAACAAAGAGTAAAAATATGATAAAATCAATGCTTACAAGAATCGACATATAATTTTACTTTTTGACATTAGGCACTTTAGGTGATATAATTTGAACATAAATTAAAAGTAGGTGATATAAAAATGATTTGCCCAAATGATATTGCAACACTAAAGACAGATATTAATGAAATGATAGGACAAAAGATAATTGTAAAAGGTTCATTAGGAAGAAGTAAATCGTTTGAAAAGGAAGCTACAATACAAAAAGCTTATCCAAGTCTTTTTGTTATAAAATACACAGAAGAGGATCGAAATGTAAGCTATAGCTATACAGATGTCCTAACAAGAACAGTAGAAGTAGATGTATTTAACGGAAAAGATTATAGTCCATTAGTTGTACCACAAGAAGAGACAAAAAAGAAAAAAGAATTAATTTAAATACAAAATTCCTATTAATAGGAATTTTTTTTTATGTCCATAAATATATATTATTATTAAGAATGTAAGGAGGGATAAAAAATGAATGCAGAAACGACAAAAGATAGTTTATGTGTTAATCAAATAATAACTCAAAAAAGTAATAATTTTATGATAGAAGATGATGCAATTGTACCAGATATAAAACCAGATATATTAAATGCAATAAGTACAAGTGGAACTATTTGTATATACAAAAAAGAAATACAAAATGGAAAGGTAAAAGTTGAAGGAAAAATAAATACATATATTATGTATTATGCAGATACAGAAGATGGATATATAAGAAGTCTAAATACAAATTTAGACTTTTCACAATCTTTTAACATACCAGAAGCACAAGAAGGAATGGACCTAAATTTAGATTTAAGTGTTAGAAGTATTGATTGTAAAGTTCTAAACGGGAGAAAGGTTAATATTAAGGCAATTGTTGATGTTAATATTACTATTTTAGCAAATGAAAAAGTAGATTTTATAAAGCAAGTAGATAATATAAAAGATATTCAATTGCTAAACGAAAGTTTTAGAATTAATTCACTTATAGGAAAAGGAGAAACAAAAACATATGCTAAAGATACAATAAAATTAGATGTAGCTGATAATCTATCAGAAGTGATGAAAACTAATTTTAGAATTATAAATAGTGATGTTAAAATAAGCTATAATAAGGTGTTAGTAAAATCAGATCTAGAGGCAAAAGTATTGTACTTAACAGATGATAATAGAATAAATTCAGTAGAAACAATAATTCCTATAATGGGATTTATAGATATACAAGATGTAACAGAGGATAATATATGTGATGTAGAATATGAAATATGTAATGTCATAGTAGATCCTAAAAATGCTGAAGAACATGCTATATATGTAGAAGTAGAAATAAAAATATATTGTGCAGCTTATAAAAATAATGAACTGAATATAGTACAAGATTTGTATAGTCCAAATGTTGAGTTGAATTTTACACAAAAGCAAATACAAGCAATGCAAAGCAAAGAAAACTTACAGGACGTATGTAGCATAAGAAGTAAACAAGTTATGCCAGAACTAAATGGAGAGAAAATATATGATGTTGATATTCTACCAATAATTACGAATCAAACTATATTACAGGATAAAATTTTATATGAAGGAGAAGTAAAGCTAAATTTTGTTTATTCAACAAACAATTCTACAGGAATTGAAACAAAAGAAATAAGTTTACCATTTAATTTTAATATGCAATGCCAAAATATTACTCAAGTTACAAGTGTTAATACAAGAATGGAAATAGGACTTCAAAATTTTGTCATAACATCAGATAATAGTGTAGATATAAAAATAGATTTAATATTTAAGGTATCTATGTCTAATAATGCTAATATAAATATAATAGATAATATAGAAGTTAATGAAAATAATATTATTAATAAATATAGCATGGTAGTTTATTTTGTAAAACCTGGAGATAGCCTATGGAAAATTGCAAAAAAATTTGGAAGTACTGTTAATGCTATAACAGAAACAAATGTGATAGAGCAAGTAGATAATATTGCTGTAGGGCAACAATTATTTATACCAAGGTATAATGGATAAAATAGATACGAAGATTTATACTAGACATAGAATTCATATACCAACTTTATTAAAAAATAAAAAAAGTAAAAATAAAATAAAAAAAATAAGTAAAATATTAATTATACTTATAATTGCTTTTATGGTAGCGAGAAATATGTTAAGTAGCATAAATCCTATAATAGAAGAAAGGTGTAAGACTATAGCAAAATCAGTAGCAACAAAAATTTCAAATGCTGAAGCTACAAAAGTAATGGCAAATTATCAATATGAAGATTTAATAAATATAGTAAAAAATGAAGAAGGGAAAATAGAAATGATAGGTACAAATATAATATCTGTTAACGAAATAATATCTGATATTCCGATAAAAATACAAGAAGAGATTGAAAAAAGTGAAAATAGTAATTTTAATGTTAAATTTGGTAGTCTTTTTGGAAATAACTTTATGTCTGGACTAGGACCAAATATAAATATAAAAATACAATTAGATGGGAGTGTGGAAACCGATTTAAGATCAGAATTTAAGTCTCAAGGGATAAATCAAACATTACATAGAATTTATTTGGAAGTTATATGTAATGTTTCAGTACTAACACCATTTGAAGTAATGAGTGAAGAAATAAGAAATCAGGTATTGTTAGTAGAAGGAATAATAGCAGGAGAAATACCTCAAAGCTATTACAATTTAGAAGGATTAGAAGAAAAGGATGCAATTGAATTAGTAGATTAAAATAAAACACTGGAAACTTTATTTTTCCAGTGTTTTATAAAATATATAGATTTACATATATATAACTTTATGATAATATTAATTTATAAAAAAGTAGAAAGGTAGTTACTAACTAATGGGAAGAAAATGGAGAAGACTAGACAATTCAGCTAAAATTTTTCCAATTGACTCGGATAAAAATTTTAGTGCGGTATATAGAATGTCAGTTATATTAAAGGAAGATATTAATCCGGAAATATTAAAAAAAGCGATAAATAAAACGGTAGAAACTTTTACATCATTTAAAGTGTGTTTAAGAAGAGGCTTTTTTTGGTATTATTTAGAAGAAAATTTAAGGGAGATACCTGTAACTGAAGAAAATAATTATCCTTGCAAATATATTGACAAAAATTCCAATAATGGATATTTATTTAAGATTACGTATTTTAAAAATAAAATTAATGTGGATACATTTCATTCCTTAACAGATGGAAGTAGTAGCATTGAGTTTATAAAGGCTATAGCATATAATTACATAAACCTAAAATATCCAGAAGAAACAAAAGACATCTCTTTATCTTTAATAGAAAATAATATAGAAATTAATAATAACAATACAGAAGATAGCTACATGAAAAACTATAAAAAGCATTTAAAAACAAGTGGTAAAAGTAAAAAGGCATATATATTGTCAGGAAGAAAAATACCTTTATATGGAATAGGTGTAACTCATGGATTTATAAATTTAAAACAAGTTATAAAAACTTGTAGAAGACTTAAGGTTACAGTAACACAATACTTTACTGCAGTTTTAATTTATGCAATATATCAAGAATATATAAATAAAAATAAAAAAAAGAAATTACGAAAACCAATAGAAATATGTATTCCCGTAAACCTAAAAAAATATTTTGAATCTACTACAATAACTAACTTTTTTTCATATATGAAGGTAAATGGAGATCCAAAAGAAATTGATTTGAAAGATTTTGATGCTGTTTTAGACTTTGTACATAATGATTTTAAGAAAAAATTAAACAAAGAAGAGATGGAAAAAACAGTAGCAAAAACTGTTAAACTAGGAAATAACTTCGGGGTAAAAATAATTCCTCTTTTTTTAAAAAGACCTATAGTAAAAATTAGTTATATGGAAATTAGGAAGTATACTACAACAACCTTCTCAAATATGGGAAAAATAAACGTTTTACCAGAATATGAAAAATATATAGATAACTTTTTATTTTTAATTGCACCTGATAGAGGGGAAAAAATAAAATGTTCATCCTTATCCTATAAAGATAATATTATTTTTACTATAACTTCAATATTACAAAATCCAGAGGTAGAAAAGCATTTCTTTAATTTTTTTAAAGATAATGGAATTCTGGTTACAATAGAAACAAATGGTGTATATAAGGAAAAAAAAAGCAAGCTATACCCTAAAATTAGCAACATCAACAAAAAAAATAAAGTAATAGGTTTAATAGGGATAATTTCAATAATTATAGGGCTTATTTCTTTAATAATAAATTATTTTGTTACAAAAGAATTTAAATGGTCTTTATTAATAATTGCTGGCGTTGTTTATGCATGGCTTACCGTACTAAATTCTATAAAGAAAAATATAAATATTGCATCTAGTGTAATGATACAAATTATCTTAATTGATATATTATGCTTGTTTTTGGATTGGGTAATAGGCTATATAGGATGGTCATTTAGAATTGCAATTCCAATTAGTATAATTACTGCAAACGCGACAATGCTAGTGTTACTTTTATGTACATATAAAAAATATGTAAAATATATAGTATATCAATTAATTATTTTCACATGGAGTATGATACCATTTGTATTAATTTTGCTTGGTATAATTCCTGTAAATATACTTACTATTATTGCTACACCAATTGCAGTATTTTCATTGATATTAACTATAATAATGTGTCATAAAGATGTAAAAGAAGAGATAATAAAAAGATTTCATATGTAATTTGTGGGGGAATTAAATTGATAAATATAATATTAATATTGCTTATATTATTAATTGTACTTGTAATGATAATGTTAGTATATATGTTTACTGGTAATATAGAGGCTAGAGCTCCAAGAGAAATTGTAAAACAGTATAAATTAAATGAAT
Source organism: Clostridia bacterium (assembly GCA_017886645.1). Taxonomy (GTDB): domain Bacteria; phylum Bacillota; class Clostridia; order TANB77; family CAG-508; genus CAG-273. The sequence goes on along the minus strand of JAGHJM010000048.1, from coordinate 7,997 downwards.
ATGAGTATAATTATAGAAAAGTTTTCACAATAGAAGCAGAAAACGATAAAAAAACAGATAAAGTAATTTTATATTTACATGGTGGATCATATGTTGCAGACTTATATAGAGAACATTGGGAATTTTTTAAAGATTTAATAAAAGATACTGGATGTACAATTGTTGTTCCAGATTATCCACTTACACCAAAATATAAATATTCAGATGTATTTGGAATGATGCTTCCATTATATAGAGAAATTGTAAAAAAAGTAGAAAAGGAAAATTTAATTGTAATGGGAGATTCAGCAGGCGGAGGGATTGCGTTAGCACTTATGGAAGAAGCAGGAAGAGAGGATTTAATGCAACCAAAAAACTTGATTTTAATTTCTCCATGGCTAGATGTTACAATGTCAAATAAAGAGATTGATAAAGTACAGAAAAATGATAAAATGTTAAACAAAAAAGCGTTAATGCTGGCTGGAATTGCATATGCAGGAGAAGGGGGAATGGAAAAGTTTTTGGTAAATCCTATTAATGGACCTGCAAATAAATTAGAAAATGTTACAATATTTACTGGTACATATGATATATTAAATCCAGATGTACATAAATTTAAAGAGATCGCTGAAAAGCAAAATGTAGAAATAGATATAAGAGAAACAAAAGGCGCAGCACATATTTGGATTATAAAAAAGTATGTTGATAAAAAATATGATGATGAAAAAGCTAAGAAAGCATATGATGAACTTATAGATATACTAAATAGCTAAATAGTATAAGGAGAAAATTTATAATGAAAGGATTAAAAATATTTGTGATAGCGTTAGTGATATTGATTGCTATTTGCATAAGTGCATTTTTAATAGTAGGAAATTATTTTTACAATTTTGCATTAAGTTCAAAAACTTCAAAAAAAGAAGTGCTAGAAAGTAATGAAGCTGAAGATACAAATGAAAGCATAAATAGTATAGAGGTGCAAAATATTAATAAATGGTTTGAAGAAAATAAAAAAGATATATATATAAATACTTATGATAATTTAAAATTACATGCATATGAGTTTAACAATAAAACTATATCAGATATATGGGTTATTGTTATACATGGATATGCTGGTAATGGAAAACAAATGTCAAATTATACAAAGCAATTTTATGATATGGGATATAATGTATTAACTGTAGACTTAAGAGGAGCAGGACAGAGTGAAGGAAGCTATATTGGCATGGGATGGCATGATAGATTAGATATTATAGAGTGGATAAACAATATTATAGAAAAAAACGAAAATAGTAAGATTGTATTATTTGGAGTATCTATGGGAGCTGCGACAACAATGATGACTACAGGAGAAAACTTACCTAGTAATGTAAAAGTAGCTATAGAGGATTGTGGATATACTTCTGTATGGGATGAATTTAAAGTTCAACTAAATAAAATGTTTCATTTACCGACATTTCCTGCACTGAATGCAGCAGAATTTATAACAACTATAAGAGCTGGTTATAACTTTAAAGAGGCATCATCTGTAGAACAAGTAAAAAAATCAAATACTCCTACATTATTTATACACGGTAATAAAGATGAATTTGTACCATTTTGGATGTTAGACGAAGTGTATAATGTTGCAAATTGTAAAAAAGAAAAGTTGATTATTGAAGGAGCAGAACATGCAGAATCTTCAAGTGTAAATCCAGAATTATATTGGGGAACTATAAAAGAATTTATAAAAGAAAACATATAAAGATACTTATGAGAAAATAAAAGGGGAAATAAGTATGGAGAAAGAAAATGTTTCAAAGATATTAATAATAGTAGCAAGCATAATTGTTATAGCTATAGCAATTATAGGATTTATATTTATTTTAAATATATTAGACAGAGATGAAAATAAAATATCAGAAATGCCAGTAAATGAAGAAAATAAATTAAGTATAGAAAACCTATATCAATATGATAAAGAAAATGAGGAAAGAGCAAATAGTAGATTAAAAGCAATGGAAGGAAAACTTTCAGAAGGCATAACAGTAATGTCAAAGTATAAAACAGTGCTTGCAGTATTAAAGTATAACGAAGATGGAATAACAAAAATGGCATCTAGTTCTTATAAAGTAAGTTCTGATGGAAAATATAATAGAATCGCATATACATATAATTTTAACAATTATGTAATATGTTTTGATGCACCAACAGATTGGTCTGCACCAGAATTCTATAGGCTTGAAGTGGAAGAGGAAATAGTTATATTTTATAACTGGGAGGAAGACTTTGATATAAAAGCTATTGTCTCAGAAAAAGATATTTCAAGCTATAAAGGTTATACAGAAACGCAATATTTACAACTTTTAGAAGATAGTGTAAGTTCTTATGTTCAGAATAAAAAATATGATAAAATGAAAGATGCGAAAATAGAAAGTATTGAAATTGAAGGAAATAAATACAATATATTAACATATAAGTATAAACCATATTCGCATTCTAATATGAATGTTTATAGTATTATAAAGTTAGATGGAGATTATATGTATATAGTTTCTATTCTTATACCAGAAGAAAAATTAAACAGTGAAACAATAAATATAAGAGATACTATTATAGATTCATTAGAAGGAGTAAAGATATATGAGTGATTATAATGATTATATTATTTCGTATGCTTGTATAACTAACATATACTATAATTTAAAACATCAAAAACAAAAATTAAAAGATATGAAGACTGAAATATTTTGAAATATATTGAGTCATGTAGAAAAATTACATGAATACGAAACCTTTCTAAATATATGAAGTATTATAAAAAATTTATATATGCAGAACTTAAATATAAAAAACAGAAAAAATATAAAAACAATTATCAACTAGGAATTAACCAAAGTATTATATGATATGTTTGAATGCAAATAATATTATAAATAAAACTCAAAAGTTTTAAACTTTTGAGTTTTAAAAAATTATCTCTTACTAAATTGTGGAGCTTTTCTAGCCTTTTTAAGACCGTATTTTTTTCTTTCTTTCATACGAGGATCTCTTGTTAAGAATCCTGCAGCCTTAAGTGTTGGTCTATACTCACCATTTGCTAATAATAATGCTCTAGCTATTCCATGACGAACAGCTCCTGCTTGACCTGTAAATCCACCACCTGTAACTTTTGCTATTACATCAAACTTATCTAATGTATTAGTAGCAACTAAAGGTTGTTTTACAATAACTTTTAATGTTTCTAATCCAAAGTACTCGTTAATATCTTTATTGTTAATTGTTATAACTCCAGTTCCTGGCATTATTCTAACTCTAGCAATTGATTTTTTTCTTCTTCCAGTTCCCATAAATACTATTTTTTCACTTTTTGCTTTAGCCATTTTACTTTACCTCCCATACTTCAGGTTTTTGTGCTGTTTGCTCATGTTCACTACCAGCATATACTCTTAATTTTTTAGCCATTTGTCTTCCTAAACTATTATGTGGAAGCATTCCAACAACTGCATGAGTCATAAGTTTTTCTGGACTCTTATTCATCATTTCTCTAGCTGTTAGTTCTTTCATTCCACCAATATATCCTGAAAAATGTCTGTAAACTTTTTGATCCATTTTCTTTCCAGTTAAAATAGCTTCTTTGCAATTAATAATAATAACATTATCTCCAACATCCATATGAGTAGTGTAAGTTGGTTTATGTTTTCCTCTTAATAATTTAGCAGCTTCTGTAGCAACTCTACCAACAGGTTTGTTGGCTGCATCAATTATATACCATTTTCTTTCAATTTCACTTTTTTTAACACTATATGTAGTATTATTCATGGTAATCTATATCCTCCATTCAATATTAAACTTAATTTATATGAAAACAAAATAAAAACCACCGGGGAGAAGTTTTTACGTTTCTCATATTCAAATATGCTATATTATTTTATTACAAAATTATGTAAAAGTCAAGCAAAAATAATAAAAATCCAAATGATGCAATTAGGGACGTTTCTTAATTACCAGAAATGTGGTAATTAGGGACACATCTAAGAGCGGAAAGTAGCAATATTACAATGGTGATAAGCAGATGAGTTGTATTATTTAATGGAATATAATATAAAAAACAATAAAAATGGTTAAAAATGGTTGACTTTTTACCGAATATATAGTATCATAATATAGTAATTTTAAGAAGAAGCAGTCCACTTCTCACCTTATCTTAGTTGGAAAAAGGTTATTAAATATTTATTTTATATAATTATTTTTTGTGGATTGGCTTTTATACAGGTCAATTTTTTTATTTGTACTTGTAGAAAATTTAGGAGGTGTTTTATTATCAAACAAGAATTGCCAATTAATGAACAAATTAGAGCAAGTAAGGTTCAAGTAATTGATGAACAAGGAGAAAAAAGAGGAGTAATGAGTATAGATAGTGCTCTTGACTTAGCTTACGAAAAAAAGTTGGATTTAGTTTTGGTTGCTCCAAATGCAGAAATTCCAGTATGTAAAGTAATGAATTATGGGAAATATAAGTTTGAACAAGCTAAAAAGGAAAAAGAAGCTAAGAAAAAGCAAAAGACTTTTGAGATAAAAGAAATTCGTATTACTCCAAATATAGAACAACATGATTTTGAATTTAAATTAAAAAATGCACAAAAGTTTATAGAAGATGGCAATAATGTAAAAATAACAGTTAGATTTAGAGGAAGAGAAATGAATTACGTAAAACTTGGAGAACAGGTTTTAAATAAATTTATCGAGCAACTTGCAGATGTTGCAAATGTAGAGAAAAAGCCACTATTAGAAGGAAAAAACATGTTTATTATATTAGCTAAAAAAGCTGATAAGTAATATATATTAAAAAGTTAAAAGGGAGGAATAATTATGCCAAAGTTAAAGACAAATAAAGCAGCTAAAAAAAGATATTCTTATACAGCTACTGGAAAAGTAAAAAGAACAAAGTCAAATAGAAGACATCTTTTGTCAAACAAAACAAGTAGAGCAAAATCAAGAGGAAAAGTACAAGATGCTTATGCAGATAAAACTTGTGTATCAGGAATTAAAAGATTATTGCCATATGGCAACTAAAATTAAAATATGAAATGAAAGAAAGGTGAAAAAACATGGCAAGAGTTAAAACAGCATTAATTACACGTAAGAAACATAAAAAGATATTAAAAAGAGCAAAAGGTTATTATGGAGCTAAACATTATAGATTTAGAATGGCTAAACAAGCTGTTATGAAATCTGGAAAATATGCTTATGTAGGAAGAAAAGATAGAAAAAGCAATTTTAGAAAATTATGGATTGCTAGAATAAATGCTGCAGCAAGACAAAATGGATTAACATACAGTAGATTAATAAATGGATTAAAGAAGGCAAACATTGTAATAAATAGAAAGATGTTGGCAGAAATTGCTGTTACAGATCCAAAGGCATTTGCTGAAATTGCAAATAAAGCAAAATAAAATATTAAATAAGTATTAATTTTATAGAAAATAAAAATCAATTGTTATATAATACAATTGATTTTTTTATGCTAAGGAGAAGAAAAAATGATAATAGGTATTGATGTTGACGGTGTTTTAACTGATATAGAAAGGTTTATGTGTGACAGTTGTACAAAATTTTGTTATGAAAATAATATAGAAATGAATATAAAATGGGGAGAATATGATACTGAGAAGGCATTTACTTTAACTCATGAGCAAGAGATGAAGTTTTGGAACGAATATTTAGAAGAATATGCAAGAGATTATTGTCCAAGAGAATATGCGGTAGAGGTTATTAATAAGTTGAGGGAAAATAATAAGATATATTTAATAACTGCCAGAGATGAATATGGACTTCCAAAAGAAAGTTATGGAAAAATGCATGATTTTGTAAAAGAATGGATAGATAAATATAAAATTTATTATGATAAATTATTTTTTTCACCAGATAAAGAAAAATTAGATTGTTGTATAAAAAATAATGTAGATATAATGATAGAAGATTCTCCTACTAATATAGAATATATGTCTAAAAAAATGAATGTTTTTTGCTATGATTGTGGATATAATCATAATATAGTAGGAAAAAATATAACAAGAGTGTATAGCTGGTATGATATATTAGCTAAAGTAATAAATATGAATAAGTAGAAAATTTGCAAAAATGCCTAAAATAGTGTATAATATAAGTAATATGGATTTCCAAATGTTAGAAAAAAGCAATCTGAAATGGAAAGGGCGAGGAAAAATGTTGAATGCTATTTTGTGGCTCGCGATCATTGCGGCTATTGTCGCAGTGATTGCCTGCGAGACCTTGCGGGTAATCCTTAAATGGATTATCATCATTTGGTTCGCAGGCATCTTTTGCTGGGGAGTGTGGCAACTCTTGAAGATAATCTTCAGCATCCCTTTGATCTGAGGATGATATTGGTCTAAGGGGGGACAGATGCAAAAAACAAGACGGAGAGGGCAGTGCCTTCTCTGTTTTGTTTTTTATTTATTGCTTTTTAATTTTAGATTTAGCGACTAATGATGCAATATATCCAAAGAAAATAGCAGCTGCAATCCCTCCAGCAGAAGCTTTAACTCCACCTATAAATGCACCAAGTAATCCAGAGGTTTGTGCTTCTTGTATTGCACCTTTTGCAAGATTTGCACCAAAACCTAACAATGGAACTGTTGCACCTGCTCCTGCAAAATCAATTAAATATTTATAAACTCCAATTCCACCTAAGATAACTCCTAAAGTAACAAATAGTACTAAAATTCTAGCTGGAGATAATTTAGTTTTATCGATTAAAAGCTGGCCTATTATACATATAATACCTCCAACAATAAAACATCTTAATAGTAGCATCCAATCAATACTTTGAAAGAAACCCATATAATCCTCCTTTAATTTTCAATAGAAATAGCATGTGCAATTCCAGGAATACTTTCTCCTTGCTGAGAACTTGTAGCATTCATTAGTGCACCTGTAGCAATTAATAAAATTTTATTTATTTTTCTAGATTTTAATTGTTTATATAAATAACCCGAAAAAGTTGTAGCAACACATGCACAGCCACTTCCACCAGAATGAGTGTCTTGTTCGTTTTTATCAAAAATTAAAACTCCACAATCATTATAATTATTTTTTATGTTATATCCTTTTGTCTCTGCAAGTTCTGTTAATATATCTTTTCCAATGTATCCTAAGTCACCAGTTATAATTAAATCATAATAACTTGGTTTCCTACATGTATCCTGTAAATGTGTAATAAGAGTATCAAATGCAGCAGGAGCCATAGCTGCTCCCATATTGTTTGCGTCCTTTATTCCCATATCTATAATTTTTCCTGGCGTAATATTGGTTATATATGGACCAGATCCGGATGAGGATAAAAGAGAAGCTCCAGAGCCTGTAACAGTCCATTGTGCAGTGGGGGTACGTTGATTTCCTAACTCAAGTGGAAATCTGAATTGCTTTTCTGCACTACAAAAATGACTAGATGTAGCACATACTACATTTTTTGCACCGCCACCTTCAATAAATACACTACCTAAACACATACTTTCTACAAAAGTAGAACACGCTCCAAATACACCGAAAAAAGGAAGATTTATATCTCTAAGACCAAAGCTAGAAGAAATGCACTGATTTAATAAATCACCTGCAAAACAATAATCTATTTGATCAATTGGGATACCGGATTTAAATATTAAAGTATTAACATTTTCTTTTATTATTTTGCTCTCAGCTTTTTCCCAAGTTTTTTCTCCCCAAAATTCATCTTCTAAACATTGGTCGAAATACTTGGCAAGAGGACCTTGTGCTTCTTTTGGACCAACTATAGATGATGCTTCTGTAATAGTTGGAGGGGTATTAAATTTTATAGTTTGTTTTCCTAAACGTTCCATAAAACCTCCTTAAATTAATTAAAAAAATGACGCGATAATTCCTACTATAACAGAAGTAGAAATACCAAAAACAAGAACTGGTCCTGCCACAGTAAACATTTTACCACCAACACCCATTACATATCCTTCAGATTTATATTCTATAGCAGGAGATAC
>JAGHJM010000047.1 GCA_017886645.1 Clostridia bacterium | reverse complement strand
CACATCCTAAAGAATTATTTGGAGCACAGCCAACTGTAAAATCTATGCATATTACAGTGGAAGTAGGATTTTTTCAAGAAAAAATTCCAGATATACAAATAGCAATTATTTCACCAAACATACAAGGGGCACATACACCAAAAGAGTGTGTAGAAATTGCTTCAATTGAAAGAAATAATAGATGGATAGAGAATTTTTTAAAGAATTGGTAGAATTATAAAGAAAGATAAATTAAAAGTCATGGGATATATTAGAATATTTGTCAACAGATGAATTATTTTATATATTGGATTTGGAGCTGTTGAATTTTAAATGCAAATTGACATTTACAATATACTATCAGTAAAAAAATCCTTTACATAATTCCAAAATAGTGATATAATTTTATGTACGATGTTTCTTTACCAGACGCCGCGGTATACCGTGGCACACATCGAATTTGCACAACGGAGGTATACAGAGATGAGCAGGTACGAAGAACGGCTAGAGTCCTTCGCGAGACAAGGGAGAACTGCAGGGTTCCGTATTACCCTTTGGAAAGGGCAAGCGAAAAAGCTGGGAAAAGAGGGAATTGTCCTGAGGGATGAGTTGCCCACCGAAACGAAGGGGAAGTTTTCCTACTCAGTTGATTTTTCTTTGCCGGTTCCAGGAACATTCTCCGAGCGCTTGAATCAAATCGCTTGGGAAGCCTGGAAAGAACTTTCCGATGAGAGCGACAGTACTGAGCCAGAACCGCTTCATCATCCTTACGAATTGCCGTAAGGAGTATGATAACCGAATTTCAATGCAAATAGTGGACATCCCTTTTGGGGATGTCCACTTTATGTTATAATTATATTATTGATTCTAATTCTTTTATCTTGTCACGTACTTCAGCAGCTTTTTCAAATTCCATATCTGCCGCATATTTAAGCATTTCATCAGTAAGTTTATTAATAATATCTTGCATATCTGCATTTTTATCTAACTTATATTCTTCTTGGATATCCTCAACATAGCTTGCCTTAATAGTATCTCTTATTGATTTTTTAATAGTTTGAGGTGTAATATTATGCTCTTTGTTGTATTCCATCTGAATTTTTCTTCTACGGTTTGTCTCACTAATTGCTTTTTCCATAGAATCAGTTAATTCGTCTGCATACATTATAACTTTTCCGTCCGTATTTCTTGCAGCACGCCCTATAGTTTGTATTAAAGAACGCTCAGAACGTAAGAATCCTTCTTTGTCTGCATCTAATATAGCAACTAAGGATACCTCTGGAATATCTAAACCTTCCCTTAAAAGATTTATTCCAACTAAAACATCAAATTCTCCTAAACGCAAATCTCTTATAATTTCCATTCTCTCTAATGCTTTAATGTCTGAGTGCATATATCTAACTTTAATATCAATACCAGATAAATAGGCAGTTAAATCTTCTGCCATTTTTTTAGTTAGGGTAGTTACTAAAATTCTCTCATTTTTTTCGGTTCTTTCTTTTATTTGTTCAATTAAATCATCTATTTGATTTTCTACTGGACGTACTTCTATTTTAGGATCTAATAATCCTGTAGGTCTTATTATTTGCTCTACAACATTATCTTTAGAATGTTCTTTTTCATATTCTGCAGGTGTTGCACTAACAAATATAACTTGATTTATTCTTTGCTCAAACTCTTCAAACTTTAAAGGCCTATTATCAAAAGCAGAAGGTAGTCTAAAGCCATATTTAACTAAAGATTCTTTTCTAGCTCTGTCTCCATTATACATAGCTCTTACTTGAGGAATTGTAGCATGTGACTCATCTATTAATAATAAAAAGTCTTTAGGAAAATAATCAAACAAAGTGAAAGGGGGAGAGCCAGGGGCACGACCACTAATATGTCTTGAATAGTTTTCAATACCTTGACAAAAACCGGTTTCTTTCATCATTTCTATATCAAAGTTTGTTCTTTCATCAATTCTTTGTGCCTCAATTAATTTATTATTTTCTTTAAAATATTTTACTCGTTCTTCTTTTTCTTGTTCAATACTATCTAAAGCTCTTTGCATTTTATCAGAAGTAGTTACATAGTGTGAGTTAGGGAATATCATAACATGAGTTCTATTAGCTGTAACTTTACCTGTCAAAGGGTTTATTTCAACTAACTTTTCTATTTCATCACCCCAGAATTCAACACGAATAGCAGATTCACTTTCGTTGGAAGGGTATATTTCAACAATATCACCTTTAGCTCTAAAAGTACCACGTTTAAAATCAAGCTCGTTTCTTGTATATTGCATATTAATTAATTTTTTAAGCATTTCATTTCTTTCAACTTTCATATTAGGTCTTAAAGAAACAGCCATATTTTCATAATCGATAGGGTCACCTAAACCATAAATACAAGAAACAGATGCTACTATTATAACATCACGTGTTTCAAAAAGTGCAGCAGTAGCAGAGTGACGTAGTTTATCTATTTCATCATTTATAGATGCATCTTTTTCTATATATGTATCTGACTGGGGAATATAAGCTTCTGGTTGGTAATAATCATAATACGAAACGAAGTACTCTACATTATTTTCTGGAAAAAATTCTTTAAACTCACTGTACAACTGACCTGCTAAGGTTTTGTTATGAGCTAAAACTAGTGTAGGTCTTTGTACTTTTTGTATAATGTTTGCCATAGTAAAGGTTTTACCAGAACCTGTAACACCAAGTAAAGTTTGAAATTTTTTACCATCTTTTATTCCATTGCTTAAATATTTGATTGCTTGTGGTTGATCTCCTGTTGGTTTATAATTTGATACTAATTTAAACATATTTCCTCCTTGTTAACATACTATTTATACCATATTTGATGTAAAAATACAAGCCAAAAGCCCGCACATAGGTTAAATCTTTATGCGAGCTTTTAGGTTTATTTAAAAAAATTCTAAAGAAATTGTTCATCAGTTATTATAATCTTTTATTAGTATTATTAGTAAATATTAAAAGGAGAAACTTATATTTATCTTTCTTCATCTTCTATTTCTTTTCTAGCTTGTCTTTTCCCTAAAACTGTATCATTTATTCTTTTTCTTTTTTCAACTATAGAATCAGTATTTTTATACATCCCAAATCCTTTAGATAGTAATTCGCTAAAAACTTTCCTAGAATCTGTTTCGGGCAACTGTGGAGTACCTACTTTTCTATAATCCTTTGGTCTTGTACTATTATAATTAATTTTATTAATCAAATTTTTTTCCATATCTATTCCATAAATTTCACAAAATTCTATTATTAATTTTATTACGGAATGAAGTTCTATAGCAACACTTTGTGACTGACCATTTTTATCAATATGTGTGTTATTACCATATAATGAATTATATAATGCTGACAAAGCAATATGATCTTTACATGCATGTTCTATTTCTAAAAAGTATTGAAAAGGTTCTTTTCTTTTGGCTTTGGCATACCATACAGGATTTCTATAACATTCATCAGGAGTTTCTAAAAAACTTTCATCTACGTTTATCGGAGGCTCACTTCCTCCAAAATAATCTAATATAAAAATAATTATATCAGCTAATTCAGTAGGCGTTCCTTCAGGTTTATTCCCATTTTTGAAATATACTTCAGTAGGATTCCTTCCTGTAATTAATTCATCTTTTACTTCTTGAAATTCAGCAGTTAAATTTACTACAAAGTCGTCATATGTTCGTATATTATCCCAAAAACCATGGACTAAACTTGTTTTATATGCTAAATCTCTTAATTTATTATTTATATACATTTCTATCACCATCAAATTATATTTATATTTAATTATATCAAATATATGATGTTTTTTAAATAATATCTCATAAAACTATGTATTATTTACTATTTTGAAGATTTATGATATAATTATTACATGCTTCTAGCAAATTTATGAAGAGAGGGGATAAGCAACATGGCAAACCTAGAACCAGTTTTTTTGCCAAGAGAAGCAAACCCAGCAGAGACTATCATACGGTCAATGTTAGATGGCAAAGTAGACCCTAAAAGCTCTATTATATATATGTCTTGCGAAATGTTTAAGCAAATAGTAAGCCATATGGGAGCCAGAATGGGATCGAAAAGCGTTGCCGTCTACGGAGATTTGGATTGCCCTGAAGGGTATTCTGTCGCAATTTCACGCGAGCGTTCCAGCAAGGAAGAGGTATACTATTTCTTCTGGATTTACGCAAAAGGAAAATACCTGTATGACGCTACCTCAGTACATACAACTCATAAAGCATATTTTTGTGCATTCGAGGACGAGGCGGATGGCATAAGGCAAGCCGTAAGTAGTTTGTCAAGAAAGACTTTATAATCCCCGGCAAAAAATACGCCACAGCTATATAATTTAAAATAGTCGTGGCGTATTTTTTATAGTTTTTCAACTTCATTATTTACAGTTTCTTCGCAACTTCTCATTGCTAAAATAGTTTCTTCTATTAATTTTTCTAAAGTCCAGTCTAACATTTCTGAACCTTTTTTAATAACTTCTCTTGAGCAACCAGCTGCAAATTTTTCCGTTTTAAATTTTTTCATTACAGATTTTAATTCTAAATCTTGTACACTTTTAGATGGTCTCATAAGAGCTACTGCCCATATTAATCCTGTAAGTTCGTCAGTAGCATATAATATTTTTTCCATTTCGTGTTCTGGTTTTACTTCTACTCTATGACCATATGAATGAGATACAACGGCATGAATAAATTTATCATCAAAATTATTTTCTTTTAAAATTTCTTGTACTTTTATACAATGTTCATCTGGATATTGTTCAAAATCTAAGTCATGTAATAATCCAACCATTGCCCAAAAATCTTTTTCATCTTCATAACCTAATTTTTCAGCAAAATATTTCATAACTCCTTCTACAGTTAAAGCATGTCTTAAGTGAAATTGTTCTTTATTGTATTTCCTTAATAAATTCCATGCATCTTCTCTTGTAATAGTACTCATATTAAATCCTCCTATAAAATTGTTTAACACATTATATCAGATCTATTTTAAATTTTAAATAGAATGATTAAAGTTTATACTATTTACAAAAGAATATTTTATTGGTAATATATAGAAAAGGAGAAACTTATGTTAAAGATATTTAATATAAAGGATAAACCAGAATATATAAAAGAAGTTGCAGAATTAACGCAAAAAGAATGGGGAAGCAAGTGTAAGTCAGAAGATGAATATAAGAATAAAATTATTAAAAAAATAAATAAAATTATAGATAGCTTTAATAATAAATATTACTGTAAATTAATATTACTAGATAGTAATAAATTACTTGGATTTATATCTATATTTGAACATGATTGTGACGAAAGGAAAAATTTATATCCTTGGTATGCAACTATGTATGTGAAAGAATCATATAGAGGAAAGGGATATTCAAGAGTATTAAATGATGCAATATTAAAAGAAGCAAGAGCTAAAGGAATTACTAAAATTTATTTAAAAACGACTTTAAATAACTATTATGAAAAGTTTGGAGCTAAGTTTTTAGAAGTATTAGAAAATGGTGAGAAAATATATTATTTTGAATTAGAATAGATGTTAAAATTTTATACATTAATTACTAAAATTGCTAAATTTTTGTAGACATAAAGTATAAAAAATGTTATAATTAGAATGTGGTTATAATAAAAAGATAAATATAGTTTATAATATATATAGGAGGTATCTTATGGGAATTTTTGATATTACAGATGAATATTTACAAGCAAAATATAATCAAATTGGTGCAGAAGCAAAGCCATCAAAATTACACGAACAACCATTAGTAGTAGAGGTACAAGACAAACAAAATCAAAATGAAAAATCATTTATTTATAGAGAAACATTATAATATCATAAATAATAAAATACAGATGAAAACTAAGTTAAGGATATATATCTGGTAACTTAGTTTTTATTATTGAATTATTATATAAAAGTAAAAATATAAATTGTAATTAAATTGTAAAAAATAAAAAAAGATTTATTGACATAAACGAACTAATGTTTTATAATATGGGTGCGATTAAATGCGATAAATTATACTTATTAGGGGGCAAGTATGCAAAATAGTATTATTATAAAAGGGGCAAAAGAACATAATTTAAAAAATATAAATGTAGAAATACCAAGAGATAAATTAGTTGTTATAACTGGATTGTCAGGGTCAGGCAAATCTTCACTTGCATTTGATACTTTGTATGCAGAAGGGCAAAGGAGATATGTAGAAAGCCTATCTTCATATGCAAGACAATTCTTAGGATTAATGGAAAAACCAGATGTGGAATCAATAGAAGGACTTTCACCTGCAATTTCAATTGATCAAAAAACTACTTCTAGAAATCCACGTTCAACAGTTGGAACAGTTACAGAAATATATGATTATATTCGTCTTTTATATGCAAGAATTGGTATTCCATATTGTCCAAAATGTGGTAAAAAAATAGAAAAACAATCTATAGATCAAATTGTAGATAATATTATGGAATTAGAAGAAGGAACAAGAATTCAGGTTTTGGCTCCTATTGTGCGTGGAAGAAAAGGTGAATATACTAAAGCATTACAAGCATTTCAAAGAGAAGGTTTTGTACGTGTTAGAATAGATGGAGAAACGTACGAATTAACAGACGATATATCTATTGATAGAAAGAAAAAACATAATATAGAGCTTGTGGTAGATAGACTAGTTATCAAGCCTGATATTAGAAGTAGACTTACTGAGTCTGTTGAGACAGCATTAAAGAATGCAAATAATTTAGTAAGTATAGATATTCCAGGAAAAAAAGAAATGTTATTCAGCCAAAATTATGCATGCCCAGATTGTGGAATAAGTTTTGAAGAGCTAACGCCAAGGATGTTTTCATTTAACAATCCTATGGGAGCATGTCCTGCATGTACTGGAATAGGATACTTAATGAAAATGGATGAAGATTTAATTATACCAGATAAAAATAAAACATTATATGACGGAGTTAAAGCTTTTGGTGCAAGCACAATGAAAAGAGGAGACACCATGGCGAAAATGTACTTTGAAAGTATTGCAAAACACTATGGTGTAGATATGTCTGTTCCAATAAAAAAATTACCAAGAGACTTTTTAAACAAAATTTTATATGGAACTGGAACAGAAGAAATAGATTTTGAATATACATCAGCTGCAGGTACACGTAGATATAAGGCTCCATTTGAAGGTGTAATTCCAACCCTAGAAAGAAGATATAACGAAACTAAATCTCAAGGAATGAGAGATTTTTATGAAATGTATATGAGCGATATGGAATGCCCAGAATGTCATGGAGCAAGATTAAAACCAGAAGTGTTAGCAGTAAAAGTAGGAGATAAAAATATAAATGAGTTAACAGCCATGTCTATAGACAAAATTAAGACTTATTTAAATTCTTTGGTACTAAATAAAAAGGACCAAATGATTGCAGATCAAATTTTACGAGAATTAAATAAAAGATTACAATTTTTAATTGATGTTGGATTAGATTATTTAACTTTAGCTAGAAATGCTGGAAGTTTATCAGGTGGAGAAGCACAACGTATTAGACTTGCAACACAAATAGGTTCTGGTCTTACAGGTGTATTATATATATTGGATGAACCAAGTATAGGACTACATCAAAGAGATAATGATAAATTATTAGCTACGTTGAAAAAATTAAGGGATTTGGGAAATAGTGTTTTAGTAGTAGAACATGATGAGGATACAATGTATGCAGCAGATCAAGTTATAGATATAGGACCAGGTGCTGGAGTTCATGGAGGAAATATTATGGCTCAAGGAACAGCAGAACAAATAAAATTAGTTCCAGAATCTATAACAGGGCAATACTTAAGTGGTAAAAAACAAATAAGAGTTCCAGAAAAAAGAAGAAAATCAAATGGAAAGGCAATTGAAATAAAAGGGGCTACAGAACATAACTTAAAAAACATTAATGTAAAATTTCCTTTAGGACAGTTTATTTGTGTAACTGGAGTTTCAGGTTCTGGAAAAAGTACTTTAGTTAATGAAATTTTATATAAGACTATAGCAAGGGAATTAAATGGTTCAAATGAAAAACCTGGAAAATGTAAAGAAATAAAAGGAATAGAAAATATTGATAAAATAATTAACATAGACCAATCACCTATAGGAAGAACTCCGCGTTCAAATCCAGCTACATATACAGGTGTGTTTGACTTTATTCGTGACATATTTGCAGGAACAAATGAAGCAAAAATGCGTGGCTATGATAAAGGAAGATTTAGTTTTAATGTAGCAGGAGGAAGATGTGAGGCTTGTAATGGAGATGGAGTTTTAAGAATAGAAATGCACTTTTTGCCAGATATTTATGTACCTTGTGAAGTTTGCAAAGGGCAAAGATATAATAGAGAAACATTAGAAGTAAAATATAAGGGAAAAACTATTTCTGATATTTTAAATATGACGGTGGAAGAAGCTTTAGAGTTCTTTAAAAATATACCAAGAATAAGAAATAAGATTCAAACATTATATGATGTAGGTTTAGGATATATAAAATTAGGACAACCTTCTACTACATTATCAGGAGGAGAAGCACAACGTATAAAACTTGCAACTGAACTTTCTAAAAAAGCAACTGGAAAAACCTTGTATATATTGGATGAACCTACAACAGGACTTCATATTGCAGATGTACATAAGCTAGTAGATATTTTACAAAGAATTGTAGATACGGGAAATAGCATAATAGTTATTGAGCATAATTTAGACCTAATAAAAACAGCAGACTATATAATAGATTTAGGACCAGAAGGTGGAGACAAGGGAGGACAAATTATCTCAGTTGGTACTCCAGAACAAGTAGCAAGAAATGAATATAGTTATACAGGAAAGTTTTTAAAGAAATACTTAGAAAGATAATATAGATATATAAAATATAGTGAAAAAAATTGAATAACCATGTAAAAATTAGATAAAGAAAGTTTTAAAACAGAAAGATTGATGATAATGGAAATAAAAAGATTAGAAGATTTTATAAAAAATATGCCAGAAGATATAATGGGCAATATACCAAAAGCCAGGTACTTATATTTGGAACTTGGAAAGCGTAGCTTCTATGATCCAGAATATAAATATTTTATGTTTGGTGAAGCAGAGGATGATATAAGATATGTAAGCAAACAGTATAGTAATCCAAATATTGTTATATGTACAACGCTTGCTGCACAGTATTGCACCTTACTAGATATGGCAAAAATTCCAAATATAATAGAATATGAAAGTGGAGCTCATTGCTTTAATATATTCCAAGATGAAAACGGTAAAGAACATGAGGCAGACCTTACACAAGATTTAAAAAATATACAATTTGGTTGTAGAACAAATTATTTTGGATTAGGAACAATTGAATCTGAAGAGTTAAGAAAAATAGATACATCTTTAGGATATATTTCAGAAGAGAGGGGATATTCTGATGAATATTGGCATATTATAAAAGATGCCATACAAGATGAGAGACTATCACCAAAAAAACGATTGGAATTAATATTTGCAAATCTACATAGATTAGGAGATATACGAAAACCACGGTATGGTAGAATTGTTTAGCATATATCAAAAATTTATACAATATGCAATGCCAAGTACAGATAATTTGCTTATATATTCTACAAAAAGTCATCCAAATGAACCTGAAAAATGTATAGTAGAATTAAGGCAAAATGGAAAAATTGTAAAATATGTTTTGAATCCTAAAACTAGAATGTTTGAAGAAATAAAAGAAAAGAAAAAGCAAGACAATCAAAAAACACAAGGGAAAAAGCTTCCAGAAGAGCCAGATGATGAAGAAAGATAACTTTATATATAAAAAAATCCTTCTTAATGAATAATAAGAAGGATTTTTTTTGAGTAATCATAACCACGCGTTTTATACGTGGTTATGATTCATACTAAATATTATTTACAGTTATTATTTTTTTTCATTTTTGTTATTATTTTGATTTTGGTTATTATTCTTGTTGCTATTATTATTTTTATTATTTTTCTTATCTGGCATAGTAAGGCACCTCCATTTCTATAGTTCAATTTTATTTTGTACAAAAAAATAAAAAGTATACAAAATAAAATAAAAATGTAGTATAATAATAAAGTCATATTTTAGAAAAAAATTATTATAAGGGGAATTTTATGGAAAATAAAGTTATAGGAATAGAAGGATATGTAGGAGCTGGAAAAACAGCAATATGTAAAAACCTTTTAAATAAAATACCAAATAGCATTTTATTAGAAGGTGGAAATTTGTATCGCTCAATTGTATATGCTTTAATGCAATCTGGAATAAATCTAAATGAATTAAAGAAAAATATGAATAACGTTGATATAAAAGATATAATGGAAAAATTAAAAATTGAATTAAAAATTGAAAATAGAGATACAGTATTTTATATAAATGGAAAAAGGGTTAATGATGAAGATATTCAATCAAAAGAATCTTCAATAGCGGTTTCTGAAATTGGAAAAATAGCAGATAATAAGAATTTATTTGAATTTGGAAAGAATTTAATTAACTATTTTAAATTACAACACAATGTTATAGTTTCTGGAAGAGCATTAATGAAAATTTATCCAGAATTAGATTATCATATTTTTGTTATTGCTTCATTAGATGAACGTGTAAAAAGAAAATGCATACAATATAATGGAACGTGTGATGAAGAAGAAATTAGGCAAAATATTGTAGAAAGAGATAATCTTCAAGAGGCATCAGGATTTTATAAAATATATGATAAAACAATAGTAGTAGATGTTACCAATTGTAAAACAGTAGAAGAATCAACGAATTTAATATTAAATAGAATAGGAGTGTTATAAGTTATGGGATATTATAATTCTAAGTTAGATGATTTTGAAAAATATTTAAGCAACAAAAAAGTTGCAATTATAGGATTAGGAATTAGTAATATTCCTATGTTAGATTATTTATATAAGTTAAATGCAAAAGTTTCTATTTTTGATAAAAAGGGCATAGAAAAGTTTGATGAATCTATAATTAATAAAATAAAAGAATATGACTTTTCATTTTATACAGGGGAAAATTCATTAGAGAAATTGAATGGATTTGATATAATTTTTCGTTCACCAAGCTGTAGACCAGATACACCAGAAATAGTAAAAGAAGTAAATAGAGGTGCTATTTTAACTTCTGAAATAGAGATGGTATTAAAGCTTGCTCCATGTAAAGTAATAGGAGTTACAGGAAGTGATGGAAAAACAACTACTACAAGTTTAATATATGCAATATTAAAAGATGGTGGATACAATTGCTTTTTAGGGGGAAATATAGGAATACCATTATTTACAGAAATAAAAAATATGACTCCTAATGATGTTGTGGTTTTAGAACTTAGTAGTTTTCAATTAATGAATATGGAAATAAGTCCAAACATTTCAGTTATAACTAACATTGCACCAAATCATCTAGATATACATAAATCATATGAAGAATATATAGATTCTAAGAAAAATATTTTTAAATATCAAAAGAGTAATGATATTCTAGTATTGAATTATGATAATGAAATAACAAACAAATTTGCAGAAGAAGCTAAAGGAAAAGTGGTATTTTTCAGTAGTAAATCAAAATTAAATAATGGTGTTATTTATGATGATGGAATAATTAAATTATGTAATGACGGAATAAGAAGACATTTACTAGACTCTAAAAAAATGAAATTAAGAGGTGTTCATAACTGTGAAAATGCATGTGCTGCTATAGCTGCAACATGTTCTATGGTTAGTGTAGAAAGCCAAATAAAAACTATAGAAGATTTTTCAGGAGTTGAGCATAGACTAGAACTTGTAAGAAGAATAAATAATGTAAATTGGTATAATGATTCGATAGGAACAAGTCCATCTAGAACAATTGCAGGATTAAATTCATTTGACGAAAAAATTGTATTAATTGCAGGAGGATATGACAAACATTTGGATTATACACCTATAGCCAAACCAATTGTAGATAATGTAAGCAAGCTTATATTAATGGGAGCAACTGCTGATAAAATTTATGAAGCTGTTACAAAAGAACTAAAAAAAGAAAATAAAACAATGCCTATATATAAATGTGCTAGCTTAAAAGAAACCGTAGATGTAGCTTATGAAATAGCACAAGAAGGGGAAATTGTACTTTTTTCACCTGCTAGTGCAAGTTTTGATTTATTTAAAAACTTTGCAGAGCGTGGAGAAAAATTTAAAGAATTAGTTAATGAATTGTAATTAATAAACTATTATTTTAGTAGATTTCGGAACATATAATTTAAAAATACATATAATATACCAAATAAAAAGGGAGGTATATTATGTATTATCAAAATTATGAAGATTATATGAGGAGCATATTAGGCTATCAAATAGAAAGAGAAAATACATATACTAGTCAATATAACGCAAATTTACAGTTAAATTCAAATGATACTTTTTTTGAAAATATAAATAATAATTTAACGGAAGAAGAAGTGGCTGATTTATATCCAGAAATATATAAAATTTTAAATCCAATGGTATGTAAGATTTGCGATGAAAATAGAGAAACTTTGTCTAAGGATTTAATAACAAGAATGACTGATGAAATATATGATAACTTTGAAGAAAAAATTGGTACTACCACAGTAAATGTAACTGTAAATGCTGATTCAAGAAGTGAAAAAAGTGCTGATAATGATATAAATTCTAAAGTGTTTTCAAAAAATACTATAAATTCAAAAAATGCTACTCAGAAAAATAATAGAAATACAGAAGCAACAAAAAATACAACTGAAAATATAGGAAAAGAGGGAAGAGAAGATAGGATAGAATCTAGACAGCGAAACTTTTTATTAAGAGATTTAATACAAATATTAATACTTCAAAGACTTTTAAGGGGAAGAAACCATATAAATCCTCCACATAGACCAAGACCACCAATAAGTGGACCAGGGAGACCTCCAATGCCAAGAGTTTATCAAGATTATTATAAATTTTAAAAAAATGTAAAAAAATAACAAGATATGCAAAATCAAAATGCATATCTTTATTTTTTTTGTTTAAAATAATATTTGATAGCTTTTAAAATTTAAAGGGATTAATTTAAAATCCAGTTTTGAAAATAAAATTTAAAAGTTAATTAGAAAGTGAGGTAATTATGAAGGTAAAAGATTGCATGTGTAATGAAGTTTCATGGGTTAAACCAAATTGTACAATAAAAGATTGTGCAAAAATAATGATGGAAAATCATATAGGATGTGTACCAGTTTGTGATGATTCTAAAAAAGTGGTTGGTCTAGTAACAGATAGAGATATAATTTTAAGAAGTGTAGCATGTGATAAAGATATTAAAACTAGTCCTGTAAGTGATATTATGACTTGCAATGTTTATTGTTGTACACCAGATACAGATGTTTCAGATGCAGAACATCTTATGTCTCAGAACCAAGTAAGAAGGATTCCTGTAATCGATAATAATAAAATAGTTGGAATATTAACTTTAGGTGATCTAGCAACAACAAGAGATACTGATGTTGATAAAACATTAGAAAATATTTGTAAATGCGATGATAAAAATGCAGAGTAATTTAATTGGTGTATAATTTATGATTACCAAGTAACAAAATTATAGTTTTATAGCATTTCTTGTTATAAAACTATAATTTTTAATAAATAATAATATTGGACATATATTATAAAGAGAAAGTTATTATAAAAAGGAGAATTACTACATATGGTAATTGATATGAATTATTGGGGAAAAGTATTTAAGAACATAATAATTGTATTGTTATCTATTTTGGGAATTTTTTTATCATTTAAATTGGCAGTATTTTATTTACCATTTTTAATAGCGTTTATATTATCTTTAATGATAGAACCGATTATAAAATTTACCATGAAAAAAACTAAACTAAGAAGGAAGACAAGCTCTATTATAGTTTTTGTATTAGCGTTTACAATAATTATTGGACTATTAGTATGGGGAATGACTTCTATTATAACAGAAGCATCAAAGTTACTTGGAAATTTAAATGAATATTTTGATAAGGCAATTATATTTGTACAAAATTTAAGTTCAAAAATAGATTTAACTAGATTAGATATTCCGCAAGAAGTAGTAAATACTATACAAAATTCAGCAATGGACTTTGTAGAAATAGTAATGGACTTTATAAAAAATGGTGTAACATCTATTTTAAATTTTGTAACATCAATACCAACTATAGGAATTTATACGGCAATTACTTTTTTAGCTTTATATTTTATTTGTGTAGATAGAATATATATGTTAGATCAATTAGAACATCACTTTCCTCAACAATGGGTAAGAAAATTTGATGCACATCTTAGAGAGTTAATAAAATCTCTGGGTGGATATTTAAAAGCAGAACTTATATTAGTATTAATATCTTTTATAATTTCTCTAATAGGTTTATATTTATTTAATATTTTCGAGTTAAATGTACAATATCCATTAATTGCTGCTCTTCTTATTGGATTTGTTGATTTACTTCCGATATTTGGTTCTGGTACTGTTATGATTCCATGGGCTATAATTTCATCTTGTACAGGAGATATTACTTTAGGAATAGCTATACTTGTTTTATGGGCAGTAATGTCAGTTGTAAGACAATTTATAGAGCCTAAAGTGGTAAGCGGGCAAATAGGAATACATCCAATTTTTACTTTAATTGCAATGTATACAGGCTATAAATTTATAGGAATTTTAGGAATGGTTATAGGACCTATAGTTTTAATTATATTAAAAAATGTCTTTGCAACGTTAATTGATAAAGGAGTATTTAAATCTATATTTGAAAAATAAAAAAGGTTCATATTATGAACCTTTTTAAAATACGGTAGATGTTTCTACAAAAGAGCTATCAGGAGGGTAGACTATTTCATCATTTGGTTTATCTATTTTTTTAATAGATGTAACTTTTATAATAGGAATATCACCATGATAATCTCCTTTTGTTATTTCTCCTTCTAATTCAACCCAATCATTATCATTAAAGTCTTTGGCATTGTCACATTCACATAGAAATCCAACAATAACTGTTTGAAAATCAGATGATACTATCATATTTCTAGCCAAGACGAATTGTTTTTCTGTGAAGTCAAATACTCTATATACATAACCAGAAAATTTGATTTTTTGACCAACATAATCATCTATTCTACTATGTACAGTTTGCAATACATTTGTATAATTTTGAGTTGTTAGTTCATAAACTTCATGTGTATGATTTTTATCGTTTGTTTTAAATAAGGAATTTCCAAAAAGTTTATAACATATTATGCCTATAATAATAAGTATTATTATTATCAATGTAATTAATATAGTTTTCCCAAATTTATTTCCATTTAATTTAATATTAAATACAAACATATAAATCCCTCTTTCTATAAAAGCTTAGTAAATATTATGAAACAAAAAAATATATATTCATCAAAATTTTATCTAGTTTTTATTGCGATTTTTTGTAAGAAGTGATATAGTAAGATAGATGATTTTTGATTACAGAAAAAGGAGAGAGTATTACATGGGAATATTTAAGAATTACAGTGAAAGAGAAGTTAAAAGGGTACAACCTATAGTTAACAAAATAAATGCATTAGAACCTGAAATGAAAAAATTAAAAGATAGCGAGCTAAGAGCAAAAAAAGAAGAGTTTAAGAAAATGTTAGATGAAGGAAAAACTTTAGATGACATTTTGCCAGAAGCATTTGCAGTGGTTAGAGAAGCTTCTGTAAGAGTTCTTGGAATGAGACACTTTGATGTACAATTAATAGGTGGTATTATACTTCACCAAGGTAGAATTGCAGAAATGAAAACTGGAGAAGGAAAAACTCTAGTTGCTACTTTACCTGCATATTTAAATGCATTAACAGGAAAGGGAGTTCACATTGTTACTGTTAATGATTATCTAGCAAAAAGAGATAGTGAATGGATGGGAAAATTATATAAATTCTTAGGAATGTCTGTAGGCTTAGTTATTGCTGGATTGGAACCAAAAGAAAAACAAAAAGCATATGCATGTGATATTACATATGGTACAAATAACGAATTTGGATTTGATTATTTAAGAGATAACATGGTTATATATAAAGAGCAATTGGTTCAAAGACCATTAAATTATGCTATAGTAGACGAAATAGATAGTATTTTAATTGATGAGGCACGTACGCCACTTATTATTTCAGGTAGAGGTACTCAATCTTCAAATTTATATAAAAAAGCTGATAATTTTGTAAGTAAATTAACTCCAAAAGTTATAATAGAAGAAGATGTTAAAGATGAAGCTCAAGCTGAAGATAACGAAAAATATGACTATATAGTAGATTTAAAAGCAAAATCAGCTTCTTTAACACAAAAAGGTATAAGTAAAGCTGAAAAAGAGTTTGGATTAGAAAACTTTAATGATATAGAGAATTCTGAAATAGTTCATAATGTAAATCAAGCACTTAGAGCTCATGGTATTATGAAAAAGGATACTGACTATATAGTAAAAGATGGAGAAGTTCTTATTGTTGACGAATTTACAGGAAGAATTATGTATGGTAGAAGATATAACAATGGTCTTCACCAAGCTATAGAAGCAAAAGAACATGTAAAAATAGCAGACGAGTCAAAAACTCTTGCAACAATAACATTCCAAAATTACTTTAGAATGTATGATAAATTATCTGGTATGACAGGTACTGCAATGACAGAGGAAGCAGAATTTAAAGAGATATACAAATTAGATGTTATTTCAATACCAACTAATAAGCCAATGATAAGAAAAGATAATAAAGACATTGTTTATAAAAATGAAGATGCTAAATTTAGAGCTGTTATAAAAGATATAAAAGAGAGTCATAAAAAAGGACAACCAGTCCTAGTAGGTACAATCTCTATAGAGAAGTCTGAAAAATTAAGTAAATTATTAGATAAAGAACAAATTCCACATGAAGTATTAAACGCAAAATATCATGAAAAAGAGGCAGAAATAGTTTCTCAAGCAGGTAAATTTGGTGCTGTTACAATTGCTACAAACATGGCTGGACGTGGTACAGACATTATGCTTGGAGGAAATAGCGAGTTTTTAGCTAAAAGACAAATGAGAAAATTAAAATATTCATCTGCAGAAATAGAAGATGCTTCCGCTTATAACGAAACAGATGATGAAAAAATATTGGCACTTAGAAAAAAATATCAAGAGTTAAAGAAAAAATTTGACGAAGAAATATCAGAAGAAAAAGAAAAGGTTGTAAAAGTTGGTGGACTTAAAATTATT
>JAGHJM010000046.1 GCA_017886645.1 Clostridia bacterium | reverse complement strand
TGGTGTATCTAGTTCCAAATATTCCTCTCCTAATTCTATTGCCTTTAGATATTCACCAACCTTAGAATATGCATATGCAAAAAATGCATATTCTCTTCTTCCTAATAATTCAGGATATTTATATAAAATCCTTTGTATTTTATAATCTGTCGATTCAGCTTGTACTCTTGATGAGTGTTGCATTGTATTTATTGAAGCTCTTAATTTTGTTATTTCTATGTTAAATTCTATTCCTTTTCTTTTCGAATCCGTCGTTTCTTCTTTCTTGTTTACTAATAATTCTTCTAGTTGCCTTATATGTTGCATCTTTAATTTTAATGTTACACTTATTTTGCTAGCACTTTCTCCTTTTTCTAGCATCTCTATAGCCATTTTGTATTTTGAATTGCGATTTACTATTTGTCTTAAATTACTAATTTCATTTCTTAGTGTTTCTATAGCTTGTACATTACAGCCTGATTCTGCTGCTATTTCTGCATCTGTTTTTTCTCCTTGATTTATTAGGGAAATTATCCTTTCTCTTGGTAATATATTATTTTTTATTAATTTATTTCTTATTGTATATTCTGGTATTCCTAGTGCTGATACAATCGCTTCAACACTTACTAATTTCCTTGCTAAGCTTAGTATTTTCTTATCATTTTCGCTTTTTCCTATATCTTGGCTTTCCTGACTAGTACTTTGCCTTGATTGGCTTTGATATTTTATACTTGTTGGCTGATCTGTTTGTGGTATTGTTCTCCTCCTAGGGAGTACCTTTTTAGGCTGTGTCTCCATTGTTTCTTGTGGTTTAGTATGTGCTACTATTTCTATTTCTTCTCTTAACTCTTTAACTGCATCTAAATTTACATTTCCCTCCGTAGCTATTTGCTTATCTGTCTTTCCTTCTATTATCAATTGTCCTACTTTTTTTCTTGAATATATTCCTTCTTGCCTCATTATTTGATTTACATATGATATACTAATTTGTAGTGTTCTCATTATTTCATCTTTTGATTTTAAGTTTCTTGCCATTTCTACTATTCTATTTACATGACTATCTTTTATTTTTGTTTTCCTTTTTTTACTATGGCTTGGCTCATTTATAAATCTTATAACTGCATCTAAATTTACATTGCCTTCCTTTGCTATTTCTTCTGGTGTCTTGCCTTCTTCTATCAATTGTTTTACCTTTCTTCTTGAATATATTCCTTCTCGTCCTATTATTTGATATACATATACATTGATACATTGAACTTCTTTTACTATTTCATCTACAGGTTTTAAATCTTTCGCAAGTTCTATTATTCTGCTTGTTTTAGAAGTATTTATTTTAGGACTTTCTTCTCTTCCTTCATTTGTTTCTTTAGGTATTGTACTTGCTATTTTCTTTTTAAATTTTATAACTGCATCTAAATATACATTTCCTTCCTCTGCTATTTCTTCTGGTGTTTTGCCTTCTTTTATTAATTGTTTTACTTTGTTTCTTGTATATATTCCTTTTTTATCCATTATGTTACGAACGCAAGATTTAGTCACTTGAAATTTCTCTGTTATTTCTATCATACGCATTAAACTTTTTGCAGATTCGATTATTTCCTTTGTTTTTGCGTTTTCTATACTTTCTTCCATTTCTGCTTTAAGTCTTATAACTGCATCTAAATTTACATTTCCTTCCTGTGCTATTTCTTCTGGTGCCTTACCTTCTTCTATTAATTGTTCTACTTTGCTTTTTGAATATATTCCTTCTCGTCCTATTATTTGATATACATATGATCTTATAGACTGAACTTCTTTTGCTATTTCTGTTACACTTTTTAAGTCTTTTGCAAGTTCTATTATTTTTTCAACTTTTGGTGTTTTTCCTTTTTCTATTTTACCTTTACCACTTTTTTCTAATTCTTCTCTTAGTTTAATAACTGCATCTAAATTTACATTCCCTTCCTGTGCTATTTTTTCTGGTGTCTTACCTTCTTCTATTAATTGTTTTACTTTTCCTACTGTATATATTCCTTCTTGTCTCATTATTTGATATATATATCTTTTTGAATATTGCGCCTCTTTTGATATTTTATTTATATTTTTCAAACTTTTCGCAAGTTCTATTATTCTACTTACATTTGAAGCTTTTTCTTCTTCACTTGTTTTTTTATGTCTTTTATTTTCTATCTCCTTTTTAAATTTTATAACTGCCTCTAAATATACATTACCTTCCCTTGCTATTTCTTCTAGCGTTTTGCCTTCTTCTATTAATTGTTTTACTTTTCTTCTTGAATATATTCCTTCTTTATCCGTTATGTTACGAACATGAGATTGAGTCACTTGAAATTTCTCTGTTATTTTTTTCACGCGCGTTAAACTTTTTGCAGCTTCTATTATATCATCTGTTTTTGCATCTTCTCTAGTTTCTTCTATTTCTGATTTAAATCTTACAACAGCATCTATATTTACATTACCTTCCTGTGCTATTTCTTCTGGTGTCTTACCTTCTTTTATTAATTTTTCTACTTTTTCTCTTGAATATATTCCCCTTTTACGCATTATGTAATAAATATTTGCTTTTGTATAAGGGACTTTACTTGCTATTTCATCTATACTTTCCAAATTTTTAGTAAGTCTTACTACTTCACTTATAAGTGGAGATACTTTTTTCTCTCTTTTTGTTCTTTTTCTTTGTTCTTCTATTTTTAGTAGTTCTTCACTAAGTTTTTCAACAGCATCTACATTTACATTACCTTCCTTGGCTATTTCCTCCGGTGTTTTACCTTGTCTTAGCATTTGTTTTACTCTTTTCCTTGAATATATTCCTTCTTTGCGCATTATTTGATAAATAGATGCTTCCGCATATTGGGTTTCTTCTATTATTTCACCTATGCTTTTTAATCCTTTTGCCATTTGTAGTATCTTAAACGCTTTTGAATTTCCAACTGCTTCAATTCTACGTTTTTCTGTTTTATCTAAAGCAGTTTCTACAATAGTTCTCGCTACTTCCATATCCACGCTTTGGTATATACGATTTAATAAATTTTCTAAATCTTCTGTTAGTTGTTCTGTAGTTTTTCTTTTCATACCAACACCCTTTTAAATAATTTCTAGCACATTATAGCATAATTTACATAAAAAGGCAATACAAACTTTTGGAAGCTTCATAATGTTTATTTTTATGCATATAGTACCCTTTTCTGGAAACTCTCGTAGCTATTCAAGAAGCTTTAGATATAATAAAAGATCAAAAAAATCACAAATCTTTTGATAGTGTTGATGAATTAATGAAGGAGTTGAATAGCGAGGTTGAATAAATACAAAAAAACGATTATCGATAGTGATAATCGTTTTTGTATATAATTTAAATTTAGCTCAAATAAAAACTTTAGTAAACATTTATAAAATTTATCCAAATAAACTCATTTGATTACTTTGACTCATGCCTTTTAAGCATCCTGCTTTATCTAATAATTCTACTACAGATTTTCCTACTTTTGAACGTATTTTTAAGTCATCTATTGACATAAATTTACCGTCTTTCTTAGCTTCTTCTATTCCTTCTGCTGCAACTGTTCCAAGTCCAGGTATACTATTAAGTGGTGGTCTTATTCCATCTTCTTCTATTCTAAATTTTGTTGAATGTGACTTATATAAGTCTATCGGCAAGAAATTAATTCCTCTTTCATACATTTCCATAACTAATTCTAATATTGCATACATATTCTTGTCCTTTGTTGTTGCACTGTTACCTGCTAAATCAATTTCTTTCATTTTGTTTTTTACTCTTTCTTCTCCATGACACATAATATCACTATCAAATTCATCTGCTCTAATAGTAAAATATGCTGTGTAGTATGCTTTTGGTTCATGTACTTTAAACCATGCTATTCTAAATGCATTTGTTACATATGCTGCAGCATGTGCTTTTGGGAACATGTATTTTATTTTTTCACAAGATTTTATATACCAATCTGGAACATCCTTTTCTTTCATTGCAGCTTTAAAGCCTTCCCATTTTTCTGGATCTTTTAATGCTTTACCTTTACGAACTGTTTCCATTATCTTAAATGCTTTATTTGGATCTAACCCCATTTTTATTAAATAAATCATAATATCATCTCTACAGCATATAGC
>JAGHJM010000045.1 GCA_017886645.1 Clostridia bacterium | reverse complement strand
ATGAAATTCATACAATAGTTGGTGCTGGTGCTGCAGAAGGAGCAATAGATGCAGCCAATATTTTAAAACCATTACTTGCAAGAGGTGAAATACAAGTAGTAGGAGCAACAACTTTAAGTGAATATAGAAAATATATAGAAAAAGATAGTGCATTAGAGAGAAGATTTCAACCAGTTTTAGTAGAGGAGCCATCAATAGATGATACTATAGGAATTTTAAATGGAATAAAAAAATATTATGAAGAATTTCATAAAGTAAAAATTTCTAATGATGTAATAGAACAAACTGTTAAAATGTCTGAAAAATATATTCATGACCGATTTCTACCAGATAAAGCAATTGATATTTTAGACGAAGCTTGCTCTAGAATAAATTTAAATAATAAAGAACTATATCAACTAGAAGTATTAAAAAATCAATTAAAAGCTATTCAAGAAGAAAAAGAAGAAGCAGCACTTGCAGATTCTACAGAAGACTACAAAAAAGCTGCTGAATTAAAGACAAAAGAATGTTCTTTAACAGAACAAATAGAAGCCTTGTCTAAAAAAGTAAAATTAAAAAATCTTACGGTTCAAGATATTGCAGAAGTTATTGAGAACTGGACAAAAATTCCTGTCACCAAAATTACAGAAGCAGAAACCCAAAAATTGTTAAATTTAGAAAATAATCTTCATAAAAGAATTGTTGGTCAAGATGCTGCTGTAGAAGCTGTTGCAAGAGCAATTAGAAGAAATAGAGCAGGCTTAAAAAGTACTAAAAGACCTCCATCATTTATTTTCGTAGGTCCAACAGGTGTAGGAAAAACAGAACTTGCTAAATCTTTAGCTTATGAAATGTTTGGTAAAGAGGATTCAATTATTAGGTTAGATATGTCTGAATATATGGAAAGTCATTCTACATCTAAATTAATTGGCTCTCCTCCTGGATATGTTGGTTATGATGATGCTGGCCAACTAACTGAAAAAGTTAAAAGAAATCCATATTCAATTATATTATTTGATGAAATTGAAAAAGCACATGCAGATGTATTTAACATTTTGTTACAAGTACTTGATGATGGTAGATTAACAGATTCTCAAGGAAATACCATAAGTTTCGAAAACACAATTATTATTATGACATCAAATGCTGGTTCTAATACAAACACTAACTCTATTGGATTTGGCGGTACTACTGCTAATAAAAATAAAATTTTAGACAGTTTAAAAGAAACATTTAGACCAGAATTTTTAAATAGAATTGATGAAATAGTTTTATTTGAACAATTAACAAATGATCAATTGCTTCAAATTGTAAATTTAATGCTACAAGATACTCAAAAAGCTTTATCTAATAAAAATATAACTATGGAAGTAACAAATGAAGCTCAAAAATTTTTACTTGATAAAGGTACTGATATAAAATATGGAGCTAGACCTTTAAGAAGGGCAATTCAAAGATATGTGGAAGATGAAATTTCTGACATGATTTTGAAATCAGAATTGTTAAATGGTCAAACTGTATTAGTTGATATTAACGATGATAGCAAACTAAAATTTATAGTAAAATAGGAGAAAAATATGCTTAAACATGTACCAAATATTCTAACAATAATACGATTTTTATTAATTCCAGTTATAATATACTTTTTAGCAATAAACCAATATATTGTAGGTTTAATATTATTTGTTATATCAGGAATAACCGATGTTATAGACGGTGCAATTGCTAGAAAATTTAACTTTATAACCGATTTTGGTAAATTAATGGATCCATTAGCAGATAAATTAACTCAAATATCTGTTCTTGCTACATTAATGGTTAAAGGTATTATTCCAATTTGGATTTTAGTAATTGTAATTGCAAAAGAAGCTTTAATGATTGCAGGTGCTTCATTCCTTTATGGAAGAGATGTAGTAGTTTCTAGTAAGTGGTTTGGTAAACTTGCAACTGTACTATTCTTTATTGCTATTGTGCTTTCTTGTATAATCCAATACTGGAATATATCCTTAGTAAGTCAATATAATTTACAACCTTTACCTGATTTTGCACAATATATTTATTATTTAGCTTTAGCATCATCAATTTTCTCTTTGGTAATGTATTTTGTAACATTTTCTAAAAAAGGTTACATTAAAAAAGAAGATTTCGAATTAAAGAAAAAATAAAAACTTGGACGGTAAAAACCGTCCATTTTTTATTATTCAAAATCTTCTAATACACTATTTAGTTGTGCTTGTCCTACAGCTGTTATACCATTTTTTACTTTTTCCAAATCTATTTCAGGCAAATATTGTGTTTGTATTTCTGTATCTTCTTTAAAAATTTCCTCTCCATTTTCGTTTAATACATATATTCCTAAAACCCCATTATGCTCTTTTACAATATAATGTTCATCACAAAGTCCATCATATTCTTTATATATTACAATCTCTTTTGGGGCATATGATTCAATTTTCCAGTCAGAATACGCTCTTTGTATGTCACTTTGCGTTCCATTTATCAAGCTTTTTGGTACTTCTATTTCTTCTCTTTTTAAATGATCACATTGTTTATAATATTCTTTTTTTATTAGAATTGCATTAGGAGATATTTTATTATCCATAAGTGATGTTTCTACAATATTTTGTGAGTTATAATATTCATTTGTATTTGCTAATTCTGTTTTTTCTTCTAGTTTTAAATCTATAGTATTATTTAGTTTATATACATATATAGCTATTCCTGCTCCCACAACCAACAAAATAATTATTCCAATAGTAATAATAATCCATTTTTTCATAATAATATTCCTCCTTATGCAAATATTATTTAATATTATTATGAATTTTTTTACTAAATTTATACATTATTGTATAATAAGCTATTTAATCATTTATAAACTTTTCAATTTTAATATTTTCTCCATTGCTAGTTATAGTTATTTCACCATTTTTATCTGTTCTATAAATTTTGCAATTTAAGGCATTTAAATTATTTATAGTGCTTTTGCTTGGATGTCCAAAACTGTTATCTTCTCCTACTCCAATTAAACTTATTTTAGGAGATACAGTTTTTAAAAAATCAATTGTTGATGAAGTTTTAGATCCATGATGAGCAACTTTTAAAACGTTTGCTTCAAGTATATTATTGTCCGTATACTTTTCTAAAATAGCTTTTTCTGCAATTTCTTCAATATCCCCTGTAAACAACATTGAAAAATTTTTGTATATCAGTTTACATACCATCGAATTATTGTTTAAAATATTGTTATTAATTATATTATCTAAACAAGGCCATAATATATCCAAGTATAATTTACATTCTATATTTATTCTTTTTCCTGAACTTACAGAATATACTTTTATTTTTTTATTTTCTATTATATTCAAAAATTTTATATAATTTTCAGAATATTCAAATTGTTTTCCTATAATTACATTTTCTACTTTTAAATTTTCTAATACTGTTAAAGTTCCTTTTATGTGATCACTATCAAAATGTGATATTATTACATAATCTAATTTATTTATTTTTCTATCTAATAAATATGGAACTAAAATTTTTTCACCTATATCAAATCCACTTTCTAATTCACTACCGCCACCGTCTAATAATATTTTCTTATGTGATGGTGTAATAATTAAGCATGAATCCCCTTGTCCTACATCTATAAAATGTATTTTTAGTTTTCTGTCTATATTAGTTAAAAAAATATTAAAAATAAGAATTAATATCATTAAAATACAAGCTATTTTAAATAATTTAATCTTACTTAAAATTTTTTCTTTATATATAATAAAAATAGGTATACTATAAAACATAATAATAAAATATATACTTGGTGTTATAACTGTTATTTGTGATAGTGGTAAATTAGAAGTAATTTTTGCTACTTGTATTATAAAATTAAGCATAATATTTATTATTATTCCAATTAGCTCTGCAATAATTGGAAATATGATGGATATAAAAAACATTACAAATCCGAGTATTACTACTATTCCTAATATTGGACCTACCAAAACATTTGAAATAAAAAATGTTAAAGAAAGAGTATTAAAGTTAAACATAAGTATTGGTATTATAGCAATATTTGCACACAAAGTGACTAACAACATGTTTAATATATATTTCCATACCTTATTTTCTACTTTTATATTCTTTTCTATTTTAGAATATAAAAACACAATTCCTATAGTTCCTGCAAAAGATAACTGAAATCCTGCATCTAATATAATATACGGATTTATTGTAAGTAATATTAAAGCTGAAATTGACAAATTATTATATACATCACTTTTTCTAAAAAACATTTTTGATAAAATTATAAGCATTGCCATTATGCATGCTCTATTAACAGATGCTGTGCATCCTGTAAGTATCATAAAGAGTATTAAACAAATTATACTTAATAATCTTACAATTTTTTTATTAATATTTGTTTTGTTAAAAATATATGTAATACTAACAATTATGTATGAAACGTTAGAGCCTGATACTGCTAATATATGTGACAGATTACTTTTTCGAAATTCTTCTTCCAGTTCTTTATCTATTTCTGTTACATCTCCTATTAACATTCCCATACATAAACCGGCAGTTTCATTTGGTAAAATTTTTTTTATTTTTTCTTTCATAAATTGCTTAAATGTATAAATTTTATTATTAATAAAACTTACTTTTTTATTTTCAATTATTTTTATACTTTCTTCTGTCTGATTTAAAGTACCATATATTTTTCTACTTCTTAAGTACAACTGATAGTTAAAACCCTTATAGTTTCTTGCAACACTTGGTTTTTCATAATTAATAACTATTTTTATTTTATCTCCATATTTTAGCTTTTTATGTTCTGTTTTTCCTTTCTTTATATTTAATATTAATTTAACTTTACCTTTTAAATTCATTCCCTCTATGTGTTGTACTTCTATATCATATGAATAACTATAATCTTTTTCTTTTGCATCAGATATTACTATTCCTATACAATTCTTTTCATTGCTATTTTCTAGTAATGTATATATCTCTTCATATCTATTATCTAATATTTTCAAGTATAAAGTACCAAAAGAAAAAACTATATTATTAAAATATAGCCCCAACATTATTTCTAATATAAAAAAAATGGTGACAATACAAATAGGTCTTTTAATATTAACCTCCTTACTGCCCCCATTTCAATTTTTTATAATAATCTAATTGCTGAATAAAATCTACCAGCATATTCAACATCTAAACTTGAAATTCTAACTTTATATCCAGTAGTAGATGCATGTATAAAATCTCCATCTCCTATATATATACCGCAATGTCCTATTCCAACACCTGTTTCATAATCTGTTAAAAATACTATATCTCCTGCTTTTAGTTCACTTTTAGCTACTTTAGTTCCATATCTTGACTGTGATGTCGCACCATGAGGAAGATTTATCCCAAAATGATTATATACATACATTGTAAATCCTGAACAGTCAAAACTGCTACTTCCAGCCGCACCATATACATATGGGTATCCTAGATATTGTTTTGCATATTCTACAACTGCTTGCCCTGATTGAGAATTATTGCTAACTACTTCTTTTTCTGTTTCATTATTTGTCTCTTCTATAATATCTTCTTTATTTTCTGTTCTTCTTACTTCAGAACTTCTTGATGTGGTTTCTGTTTGAGTATCTGAAACAAATTCCTTAGATACATAGCCTGTTTCATCTCCAACTTCTACTCTATACCAATCTCCATCTTCTCCTATAATTGTAACTTCTGCATTTAAAGATAATACCATTATTCTATCATCATCTGTACTAGGTCCACTTCTTACATTTACATATGTTTCATTTATATAAGCTGTTCTTCTTTCAACTTCTGAATTAGTATCATTTTGAGTATTTTGATTACCTTGGTTATTTTGGCTATCTTGTTCACTATTTGTTTGAGTATTATTTGTAGTAGTTGCATCTAGGTTAACTAATATATCTGTTCTTACCCAACCATTTATTTCATTTGTTTGGACATATGACCATCCATTTATTTCTGTTATAATTGTAACTACATCATTAGTCTTTGCATTTCCTATAACACTTGAATAAATTAATGGTAAAATTCTAATATCTGCATCTTGTGATAATTTCTTTTGATTTTCTGCAAATGTTTCTGTAGTATTTTCAGTAGTATTTGCTTCTTGGCTACTATTTTCAGTAGTTTCTACTTCTGCACTAACTTCATTTGTAGTTTGACTATTTTCTTCTGATTGTTGTTCATTATTAGTAGTTTGATTGGATTCTTCTCCAACTATTTCAGAATACGCCTTACTTATATATCCAGTATAATTCTGATACCTTACTTGGTAAAAGTCTCCTTCTTCACCTAGCAATTCACACTCTACACCTTCTGAAAGCATTGCAATTACATCTGATGAAGTACTAGGCTCTCTTCTAATATTTAATACTTCTCCTGTAACTCTTACTGTTGCAGCATTAGAAATAGTTGATATTGCAATTATTGCTACAAAAAATGCTAGTATTATTGCTATTTTTGTTAGTGTTTTCATAAAAGAAATCTCTCCTTCATACTTTAGTTTAACTATCTTTTGTAAACACGCATATAGTATATAATTAAAGTGGAAAAAAGTCAATTTATTATAATTATTTTATGGATAAAATTGTTGAAAATTATCATTTTTATAATATTTTTTATATCTACTTTAATATAAATAATTTAACCTAATCAATAAAAATATTCACAACATAAGCATTTATAATAATTTTACTTCGTAAAATAAATGTTCTAAATTACAATACAATATTTTAATATATTCTTTTGTCAAAACTGAGTCAGGAAAAAGTCGGAAAATAAAAAAAGCAAGGGTTGTAATAATTTAATATAACCCCTACTTTTATATATTTAAAGCATTTACTATGCTAAGATATCAGAAACAACTCCTGAACCTACTGTTCTTCCACCTTCACGAATAGCGAATCTTAATCCTTTTTCGATAGCGATTGGAGTAATAAGTTCAATTGTCATGTTTACGTTATCTCCTGGCATAACCATTTCTGTTCCAGCTTCTAATTCAATAACACCTGTAACGTCTGTTGTTCTGAAGTAGAATTGTGGTCTATATCCATTAAAGAATGGAGTATGACGTCCACCTT
>JAGHJM010000044.1 GCA_017886645.1 Clostridia bacterium | reverse complement strand
GAAACCATATAAATTATTTTTTTACTTTTATTAGTTTTCATATCAAACTCCTTTCTGATGTTTGATATAGCTATTTCTTCTTTTACATTTTTTCGTATTTTTTCTTTTAAATTGTTATTTTCCATAGCCATAACCTCCATCTTCTAAATTCTTTTTTATTAGTTTTCTCACTCTATGCAAAGTAACCTTTACTTTGCCATTAGAACACTCTAATTTTTCTGCAATTTCTTTTATTGTTTTCCCACTATAATAAAACATTATAAATATGTTATACTCATCTTCTTTTAGTGTTTCTAAAGTATTTTTTATTATATCATTTTGCTCGCTTTCCTCGGCATTATTTTCAATGTTAATAGAGTCTATTAATCTTTCTTCATAATCAGATATTGAAAAATTAAGTTTGTCTTTCTATATTTATTCCTTATAATGTTTTTCGCAATTCCTGTTAAATATGCTTTTATATCTATTGTATTAGATATCTTATTACTATTTTTCCAGATAGCAACAAATACATCAGATATTATTTCTTCAATATCCTCATCTGTTATATATGTACTTACTCCATTTTTTACAATAATATAGACATATCCATAAAAATCATCAAGAATTTTGTCTATATCTAGTTTACCATTTACTAAATAATCCTCTAAAATTTCCTTTTTCAATTTAGATCTAAATCTCCTTTTATTTTAGTTAACTTTCATATATATAGTAACATTTTTTTATAAAAGGTTACAAGTTTTACACAAATTCATATAAAAAAGAGACTACAATTAATGTAATCTCTGTAAATAACGTTCTTTCTTTAGTGTCCACTATATTGGGCACTTCATACTTGAGACATCTCTTTTCTTATTCCTAATATCATAATAGTCATAATAACATTATTAAGTTTACTCCCATACCAGTATATCCATTTATACGAAATTGTTTAATCTTATTCATTATTCTTTATTATTTTTAATGTAAGCATATACTGGATAATTTAATACACATATAACAAGTCCAACAACTCCTGTTATAATTCCTATTATCATATCAGGCGTACTTGCTCCTACTACCATTACTCTGCTCATTCCAAATCCATAATTAAAGCTCCTATTTCTTCTTCTTCTATCTCACATTTCTAATTCCTATATCAGAAACTAAATTAGAAACATTGTATAAAAACAGAGTTTCATCAATTTCATTCTTTTTGCAATAATCACTTAATGCCAAGTTATAATATCTTGGATCAAGGAAATGAATTTCCTCATAATTTTGACATAAAAATTGTGCCATTATATGAGCATAAGAGTCCTTTATTACTAATAGCTTTTTTCCATTGTTTACTTGTGTTTTTATAATTACTTTAGCATGATTTCCGTTTAGGAAGTACGAATATTTATCTTTTTTAGTTAAATAATCACTATTAAAAATAGAGTTATATAATTCTCCATCATAATTACCTAATACATTTGTATTTATTGCATTTTTGTACACATTTATTTCATCTTGTTCTTGCCAAGGCACTTGTGCTTTTGAATCAAATGTACCTAAAAAATCTATTGATACTGTTTCTTTAGTAAATTCTGATAATTCAGCAGGTATAAGATTGGTAACTTTACAAAATTCTTTGTATAACAAGTATGCCCCTTCACTAGTCATGTGATGATCTGTTTTAAAATAAAGTTTGGTTGTACTTTTGTTTTCTTCTAATGTTTCAACTGTATTAATTGTTTGCACATCTGTACAATCTGAATAGACTTCACTTATTATTTCATTTTGATCTGGCACTTTTACATTGTCTGGTAATTTATCTTTATTAATATAAATAGAATTTGGTACTAATAAAAAATAAGTTGGAATATTTGCATTTAGTGCAAATTTGTTAATTGCATTTACTGCAATTGCTATGTTTGCCTTTTCTTTATCTGTATATTCAAATTTTTCAAATAGGTATCCATCTTTTCCAATATATACTCCATTATTTTCTGTTTTTCCTATTGATAATTGCACTAATGAATTTAATTTTAACCAGAAATTACGAAATACAAAATGATCATTAATATATGTATCTAATTCTTTTGAATATTTTCCACTTACTAAACCATCAAAACTAAATTCCGGAATTTTAGCTAAATATCTATTCTCTTGTTCTGAAAATGCTGGTTCTGGTAATACAAAATTAAGAATAATTAGAACAAGCCATATTATCATAAAAATAAGAAAAAATATTTTACCTTTTTTCATGATTAACCTCTTACCTCCATTATTGCTCTGTTTAAATAAATTACATATATTAGACAAATTCATTTTCGTTGTGCTACGTCACTTTATAAAAAAATTAATATGTGTAAGAAATTTATTTTTGTTAAAAGCGAAAATATAAAAATGGATTAAATGAATTTGTTACTAAACTAGCTGTTGATAAAACTAGAATAGCCACATATCCAAAGCTTGTAATGACCTCCAAAGTTTTACTATTTTTGCTGTCTATTTTCTCTTTCAACTTTTTCCATACTGGAATTGAGCATATAACTCCAATACAAATAATAAAACCATAGTTTTGTAAATAATAAAATGCCTCGCTATCCCATAAATTTGTATTAATAAACATGGCCTTAATATATTCCATAACTTTGGATAAGTCTTCAAAAGCAAAAATTACCCAGCTAATTAGAATAACAACAATTGAGTAAATATGCCTTATTATTTTAGGTAATTTTTCTAGAAATTTTAATAAAAATAGTTTTTCTAAAATCAAAATAATTCCGAAATAAACTCCCCATAAAATAAAGTTCCAAGAAGCTCCATGCCACGCACCTGTTAAAAACCATACAATTAAAATATTACGTATTTGTATAGCAAGTCCTTTCCTATTTCCTCCAAGAGGAATATATACATAATCTTTAAACCAACTACCTAATGTAATATGCCACCTTCTCCAAAATTCTGTAATACTTTTTGAAATATATGGATAATTAAAGTTTTCGTCAAACTTCATACCAAAAATTTGTGCTAGTCCAATTGCCATATCTGAATAACCACTAAAATCAAAATAAATTTGAAGTGCAAATGCAATAATTCCTACCCATGCAAATACCATACTTAGTTCTATGTAATTTTCTGTTTCAATAGTATTCCATAATGCACCTACACTATTAGCAATTAATACTTTCTTTCCAAGCCCAATAATAAAACGTTTCATTCCTGCTGAAAAATTGTCCATACTAATATTTTTTGTTTCTAATTCTTCATCTACAGTTTCATATCGTACAATTGGGCCAGCAATGATTTGTGGAAATAAAGTAGTATAAGTTAAATAATTATAAAAACTTTTCTCACATTTTACTGTTCCTCTATAAACATCAATAATATATGACAAAGACTGGAATGTATTAAAAGATACTCCAATTGGAAGTGGTATATTAAGTAATGGAATAGAAAATCCAGTTAAATTATTTATGTTTGTTATAATAAAATCAGCATATTTAAAGAAAAATAAAATTCCTAAATTTACTACTACATTAATCATTAAAAAAAATATTTTTTTCTTTTTATTATTTTGATATTTGGTAATTTTTTTACCGCATATAAAGTCCATAACAGCAAGTATTAGCATGATAAAGATGTAACGAATTTCCCCCCATGCAAAAAACACCAAGCTTGCTAGTATCATAACTCCATTTTTCAATTTACTTGGCACTATAAAATATATAAGTAGCATAATTGGTAGAAAAATGTATAAGAATACAATACTACTAAATACCATTTTTATTTTCCCCTCTTTATTTTAACCCCAAAGAAGTTGCTTAATTGTTAAAGCAACTTCTCCTTTTTATAATTTAAAACTATTTGTATCTAACATGACTTATATTTATTTTACAAGTGCTTCTAAATCTGATGAATTTTCAGAAATAATTAAATATACATAGTTGCCCTTTACACCAATTTTTCTTTGTTTTACTAATTCATATTGCTCTGGTAAATAAGTTGACCACTGTTCTTCATAGGATGCTCCATAACTTTCAATTTTTGTTTTTACACTATCTACTGCCTCATCTTTTGCTTTAATTACTATATACATACTAGCTTGAACATTCATCATTGGCATTTTCCCAATTACTTCTTCTACTTCGTCTGAAGTAATTTGTAATACTGTTTCTAATGTTTCTACTGTAACATCCATTGTAGCCAATTCATTAAATGGTGGTTGTGATGAAAGAGTAGCATTTAATGATTGTAAGTCAATATTTATATCTTCTTCTTTGTTATTATTTATCAGAAAATAAATAACTCCTCCTATTACAACAATAACTATTAAAATAATAAAACCATAAAGTATTTTTTTATTCATTTTTTTCCCCTTTCTTATTTTTTGCAAAATTAGTCTACCATACATTATTAATAAAAACAATCTTTCCTTAAAGTTTTTTAGTTATTTATTATACAATTATTATTTTTCCTTATTTCATTTTAGATCATACATAAAATATAAATTATATATACAATAATTAAAACAATTCCTTTTTTTCTATCTAACTCGTTATTTTTATTTAGTGTTGCTATAAATTGTAAAAGTACTGTTACAACTATTAAAATTAATATACTTACATTAAAATCTGTTGTAAATCTTAAAGGATTAATAATTGCTCCTAATCCTATTAATAAACATAAATTTAAGATGTTAGATCCTGTTATATTTCCTAACAATAAATCTGTTTCATTTCTCCTTGCTGATATAATTCCAGTTATGATTTCTGGCAATGCTGTCCCTATTGCTACTATTGTCATACCTATAAATCTTTCTGACAATCCAAACCTTCCAGCAATTAAAATTGAATTATCTACAACAAAGTCTGATCCAAATTTTAAGCCTAATATTCCTAATATAAAATAAACAATAATTAGTAGTATAGATTTTATTTCTTTTGATTCTACATCTTTTATAATTTCATCATCCATTTGTTTATTTTTAAGCTTTTTTTCCTCATAAATAGTATAAATTATATAAGCAATTGTAGCAAAAATTAATATTATTCCTTGCCATCTATCAATTATATGTGTCTCTCCTAGTTTTGTTGTATTCCCCAAAAATAAAATTAGGACCATAGCTACAATGCTTATTGGAAGATGTCTTTTTATAATCCTTCTATCAAATTTTACTGGTCTTACTAAAGCTGAAATTCCAATTACAAATAGAAAATTACATATACAGCTACCAATAGCATTTCCAATAATCAAGTCAGAATGTCCTTCTAATGAAGATGTAATAGTAATAAAAATTTCTGGAAGTGAAGTTCCTATAGCTACTATTGTTAATCCAATTAACATTTCTGACAAACCAAATTTTTTAGCTATACTTGTGGCAGCTTTTACTAACAAATCTGCTCCTTTTACTAAAAAAACAAATCCTACAATTATAAATATAATTTCAAATAGCAAATTAATTTTTCCTCCTGTTTTTACATAATTTTCTTTAATATTCTTTTTGCATAAGAGCACTCTGCAATAACATTTTTATCATATTTTTTTGCATTTTCTATAATCAATTCTACTAATTTTCTAGCAATTCCTTGTCCTTGATATAAACTATTAACTTCTGTATGTATTATATTCCAGTTATTTTCTATTTCTATAAAATTACATTGACCTATTTGTGTATTCTCATCATATGCTATAGATTTTTTCTCTTCATTACTAAATACTATTTTAATCATATAATTATTCTCCATTTATTTTTTCTACAATTCTATTTTTTATACATTATAACATATTTATTATTTTTTCTATACAATTCTTACATTTTCTAACAAAAACCGCTAATACCTAAAAAGTATTAGCGGTTTTGTTTTATAATTCAATATTACAAAGTATTTATCCATTCTTCAACTTCTTTTTTTGAGGTCTGCATATTATTTCCTTCAAATACAATATTCATTTCATTTTCTACAATTGAATTTGGACATAAATCTTCTATTTCTTTGAAAGTGCGGCCAATCCATCCTCCATTTGTTGCAAATGGCATTACTTTTTTACCTGATAAATCGTTCTGTTTCAAAAATGTTCTAATAACAGGTGCTATTGTATACCACCAAACAGGTGAACCTAATATTATTTCATCATATTTGCTTAAATCCACATCTATTTTTTCAATATCTGGGGTCTTTTTAGAAGTTTCGTTATTTTGTTCTAGTCTTACTACAGTATCATAGTCTGTATCATATGGTTTAACAGGCTTTATCTCTAATATATCACAGTTTAATTTTTTCTTTATATCTTCTGCAATTCTTTTTGTATTATTGGTATAAGTAAAATATACAATTAGTTTTTTACTATTATCCACTTAATTTTCCTCCTATATGATTTTTTATCTATTTTTCATTATTTTTTCCAGGGTTTAAAGCTTTTGTATTATTTGCTGACTTTGTAATCATTTTTTTTGCCAAGGCGCAAATAATAGGATTTGTTGCAGATACCGCTTCTAAGTTCTTTTTTAATCCTAATGTTTTTAAACAAGTATCAGTATAGTCAACAACCATATCTAGACCTGAAACAAATGATGCCATTTCTGAATTTAAAAATACCATAGGATATGCCATCTCTTCTGGATTTGCTAGCCTTCCTGCTAATCCTGCTTGAGCAATTAATCCTTCTTCACTTCCCACCATATCTTGAAATTCTTGTTTCATTCCAGTATCTGTTGAAGCTGGTAAAACATTGTTAATTCTAATACCAAGCTTAGCAAATTCTACTGATTGTTCACATGCAAACTGAGAAGTACATCTTTTTGAATACATGTATGCAAATGTTGCTGGTGCAGATGCTGCCAATTTTTTAGTTAGTTCTTGTACTTCTTCCCAAGTCTTAGCATGAACTACTTTATTTTGTTCTTTTTTAAATTTCTTCCATTCTAATCCTGCTGTTGATGTACAATAAACAATTGCTCCACCCTTATTCA
This sequence comes from Clostridia bacterium, assembly GCA_017886645.1. GTDB lineage: Bacteria > Bacillota > Clostridia > TANB77 > CAG-508 > CAG-273. The sequence continues at coordinate 8,312 of JAGHJM010000044.1, read as the reverse complement.
TTCTATTTTTTAAATAATTTAATGTAATATACATATTAGCTGTATAGTTACAATCAAATGTAGTTCTATAATCTGTTTTAGCTCCAGAAAGTCCAGCTACTCCAAAGAAACAATCAATATGCTCTGGTATTATTTTAAAAGCTTCATCTATTTCTTCTTTTTTTGCAAGATTACATTTTATAAATTTTGTAATTCCTTCAACAGTACATGGATTTAAATCTAAAGCATATACTTTAGCTCCTAAATCCACAAGAATTTCTACTGTTGCCTTTCCCATTCCGCTTGTGGCCCCTGTAACTACACAAATTTTATCTGTGTATCCAAAATAATTCTTCATTTGTTTCCTCCTTATAATAAATATAAATTCTATTATTTTATATATATTATATCTCAGGTATAATAATATTATCAACTATATTTCAATAGAATATGTCCTTATTTATAATAAATTATTTTTTATACAAGTATTAGCTATTTTATGCATTCTATAAATTCTTCACAAGATTTTTTTATTTTTTCTAGTTCTAATCCTGTAGCTTGTTCTACATTCCATCCATATTCTTTAGCAGACTCTACATTATCCAACCTATCATCAATAAATAGAACATCTGATTTTGCAAATGGAATTTCTAATTGAACTTTATTATATATTTCCATATCTGGCTTTTTTAATCCCATTTCGAATGATAAAAAAACATAATCATAGTTTTTTAGTCCAACTTGCTTATCTAATCTTTTTCTATCTAATATAGTTAAATTAGATAAAATCCCTATATAGCATTTATCTCTAAGCGATATTTCATAGTCTCTTACATTTTTATAATATAAAATTTTGTCAAAGTAATAATTATATCTATCTATAAAATTCTTAAAATCTCCTCTAAGATTAAATTCTTTTTTTATATTATTAAATGTTATCTCAAACTCTTTTATTGTAGGAATTTTGGACAAATGATATTTAGATAATTTATCATATACTTTTTTATTCTTATATCCAAGGTCTTTAAATAAGTCATCAAATGCATCATATACTGTATATCCTGTAGTATGTGACTCTACAATATTTCCCCAATCAAATAATATTAATTTATTTTTTTTCATATTCTTCCTTTATAGTTTATTATATTCTTCATCATTTACTGGCTCTAGCCATTCATTTGCTGTGTTTTCTCCTGGCACTTCTATTGCTAAATGAGAAAACCAACTATTTTTCTTTGCTCCATGCCAATGTTTTACATTTGCTGGTATTGTAACTACATCTCCTGGCTTTAAGCTTTGTGCAGGCTTTCCTTCTTCTTGATACCATCCTTCGCCATCAATACAAAGTAAAATTTGTCCTCCACCTTTTGTTGCTTTATGAACATGCCAATTATTTCTACAAGCTGGTTCGAATGTAACATTTGCTATAAATATAGACGTATTTTCTGGATTTGTTAGTGGTTTTAAATATGAATTTCCTATAAAGTATTGTGCAAACGCTGTGTTAGGAGCTCCTATTCCAAACATTCCTCCGTGTTCTTCTTTTCCTTCGTCATCAGCATATACTTCTTTTGCTAAGTTAAATACTGCCCAAGCATTTGGCCATCCAGCATAAAAAGCCGCATGTGTAATAATCTCTGCCATTTCTTCTTTCGATATTCCATTCTTTTTTGCATTCATCAAATGATGTTTTAATGAATTATCAAACAATCCTTTTCCCATAAATACACATATTGTAACTAATGATCTATCTCTTAATGATAGCTTATCCTCTCTAGACCATACCTCTCCAAATAATACGTCGTCATTTAATTCTGCAAATTTAGGAGCAAACTCTCCTAAAGAATCACGACCTGCAGTTTGTTTTACCATATTAATCACTTTCCTTTATTAATTTTTATATTTTTCTATGGTTTTTCTGTAAAATCTTTTCTAATACCTTTTTCTATTTCATCATATAAATTAATTTTGTAGTTTAATCTTTCTAATGTTTCATTAATATTTTTTTGTTTTTCTAGCAATTTATTTCTTTGTTTTTCTAGTAATTGTTTTCTTTCTGTAACTGTATTTTTACCTTGCCAAAATAATCTTACATATTCTTTTAATACTTCTATTTCTAATCCAGCATCTCTCATACATTTTATAAATTCTATCCAATTGCATGAATTTTCGTCAAAGTTTCTAATTCCACTTTCTGTTCTTGGAACTCTTGGAATTAATCCCTCTTTTTCATAATATCTTATTGTATCCTGTGTTAGATTATACTTTTTACTTACCTCTGCTATTGTCACCTCTTCACCTTCTCTATTAGCATTATTTAAAAACTACTCTTCTAATAATTTAGCAAAATCTTTCATTGCCTCTGATATTTTAATTTGTTGTGGGCAAACTTTTTCGCAACTTCTACATCCTATGCAAGCACTTGGACGTTTATCTTCTGGTAATGCACTAATTGCCATAGGAGCTATAAAACCTCCTCCTGTAAATATATGTTCATTATACAATGATAACAAATGTGGTATATTTAGTCCCTTTGGGCAATGCGATGTACAATATCTACATGCAGTACATGGAAGAACTTTTTTGTTTAACATTTCATCTACTATTTCAAACAATGCTTTCTTTTCCTCTTCATTTAAAGTTTTTCTTTCTTTAAATGTTTTGATATTTTCTTCAAGTTGTTCCATAGAAGACATTCCAGAAAGTACCATTGTAACACCTGGAATAGATTGTAAAAATCTAAATGCCCAAGCAGGAATATTTTCATCTGGTCTTAATTCTTTTAATTTCTTTTCTTGTTCTTCTGAAAGTTTCGCAAGTCTTCCTCCTCTTAAAGGTTCCATAACCCAAATAGGTATATTATATTCATTTAGCAACTCAACTTTTGCCTTTGCATCTTGGAATTTATAATCTAAATAATTTAATTGTATTTGACAAAATTCCATATGCTTACCATAAGCTTCTAAAAATCTTTTCATTACTTCTAAGCTACCATGTACAGAAAAACCTAAATGTTTTATTCTTCCATTTTCTTTTTGTTTTAATAAATAAGCTAATATTCCATATTTTTCATCTAAATATGGATCTATATTTTTTTCATATACATTATGGAATAAATAAAAATCAAAATAATCAACTTTACACTTTTTAAGTTTTGCTTCAAAAATTTCTTCTACCTTATCCATATTAGATAAATCATATCCAGGGAATTTAGTTGCTAAATAAAAGCTTTCTCTTGGATATTTACTTAAAGCATTTCCTATTACTTTTTCTGATTCTCCACTATGATATCCCCAAGCTGTATCAAAATAATTAATTCCATTTTTAATAGCATATTCTACCATCTTTTCGGTTTGTTCTACATCAATTTGTGTATCATCTGTTTCACTAGTTACTGGTAGGCGCATTGTTCCTAATCCAAGTGCAGATAATTTTAGATTTTCAAATTCATTATATATCATATTTTTTCTCCTTTCCTTTATACAATAATTTTATTTTTCATATATAAATTATCACTTAGAGTTAGCTCCAAGTCAATACGTTTTTTAAATTTTATATAAAAAAATATCTCATAAAAATGAGATATTTTTTACAATTAATTTAACTTTATTTTTTACTTTTCTTTACTCTTAATACCCTTAGTGAATTTAATATTGCTAGAACTGAAACCCCAACATCTGCAAAAACTGCTTCCCACATATTTGATAAGCCAAATGCACTTAATATAAGTACTAATATCTTTATGGATATTGCAAATATAATATTTTGCTTTACTATTCTCATTGTTTTTCTAGAAATTTTTATTGCATCCACCACTTTTGAAGGTTCATCTGTCATCAATACTACGTCTGCCGCCTCAATTGCTGCATCACTACCTAATCCTCCCATAGCAATTCCTATGTCTGAAATTGCTAAAACTGGAGCATCATTAATTCCATCTCCTACAAAAGCAAGTTTTCCGTTGTCAGATTTCATTTTTATTAATTCTTCTACCTTTTCTACTTTATCACTTGGCAATAATTCCGCATAAACTTCATCTATATTTAATTTGCTTGCTACATTTTCTGCTACTTTTATTTTATCTCCTGTTAACATTATTGTTTTCTTTACATTATTTCTCTTTAGCCTTTCAATACTATCTTTAGCATCTACTTTTATTTTATCTGATATAGTAATAGTTCCAACAAACTTATTATCTATTGCTACATATAGTATTGTTCCTATTTCATTACATTTTTCATAAGTAATATTTTTTTCTTTCATTAATTTTTCATTACCTACTAAAATATTTTTTCCATCAACAATCGCGTTAACTCCTAGTCCTGATAATTCACTCGTTTCGGATATTATTTTACTATCTATACTTTTTCCATATGCTTTTATTAGCGAAATTGCTATCGGATGGTTTGAAAAACTTTCTGCATATGCAGCATATTTAATTAAATCTTCTTTTGATATATCTACAGGATTTATCTTTTGTACTTCAAATACTCCCTCTGTTAATGTTCCAGTTTTATCAAACACTACAATTTCTGTGTTCGACAAAGCTTCTAAATAGTTGCTTCCCTTCACTAATATACCTAATTTAGATGCCCCTCCAATTCCTCCAAAAAAACCTAAAGGTATTGATATTACAAGTGCACATGGACATGAAACAACTAAAAACGTTAATGCTCTATATAACCATTCTGTAAATTCAGTCTCTTTAAAAATAATTGGTGGAATTATTGCCAACAATATAGCTATAACAACTACTATCGGAGTATAATATTTTGCGAATTTACTAATAAAATTTTCTGATTTAGATTTTTTACTACTTGCATTTTCAACCAAATCTAATATTTTGCTAACTGTAGACTCACCAAATTTTTTAGTTACTTTTACTTCTAACAATCCAGTTTGATTTATACAACCACTTAATATATCATCTCCTACAGTTACTTCTCTTGGAATAGACTCTCCTGTTAATGCAGATGTATCAAGCATAGAGTTACCATCTATTACAGTTCCATCTAGTGGAACTTTTTCACCTGGTTTAATAATAATAATATCTTCTATATTTATTTCTTCTGGATCACACTTTTCTATTTTTCCATCTTTTTTTAGATTTGCAAAATCTGGTCTAATATCCATTAAACTAGCTATAGATTTTCTTGATTTATCAACTGCATAACTTTGAAATAATTCCCCTACTTGATAAAATAACATAACAGCAACCGCTTCTGGAAATTCACCTATTGCAAAAGCTCCTATAGTTGCAATTGTCATAAGAAAATTTTCGTCAAATATTTTTCCTCTAAATATATTCCTTACCGCTTTTATAACAATATCTAAACCGACTATTAAATAACTAATAATGTATAATATACTATTAATCCAAACATTTTCAAAAGAAATAACTAAAGATACTAAAAATAATATAAAAGCTATAATTATTTTAATCGTTCTTTTTTTCATAAACATTCTCCCTTCTGTATTTCTTTTATACCTTTTATCTTACTTTAGATTTCTTTAATCTCTACATCAGGTTCTTCCTTTTTTATTACCTTTTTTACATTTTTTATAATTTCATCTGCTCCATTTTCATCACAATTTATTACTAGTTTTTCTGCCATAAAGCTTATAGTAACATCGTTTATTCCTTTAATTTTCTTTATGGCTCTTTCCAATTCCAATGCACAATTTGCACAGTCTAAACCCTTTATTTTAAATGTTTTCTTCATAAACAATTCACATTCCTTTCCCTCTTTCGTTAGTAGCACATCTACGAAAGTTATAAAATTTAAATATTCATTTCTAATATGTTAATATTATTTTTTATGTTCAATATGTTCTAAACCTAATTCAAATGATCTTTTAACATGATCATCATCTAACATATAATACACTTCTTTACCTTCTTTTCTACACTTTACTATTCCAGCTCTTCTTAATATTCCTAACTGATGTGAAATAGAAGATTTACTCATTCCTAATACGTTTGCAATATCACATACACACATCTCATTTTGATCTAATGAAAATAAAATTTTAGCTCTTGTTGTATCTCCTAATAATTTAAAAAAGTCAGCCAATTTGTAAAATGTATCAAAATCCGGAAGATTTTTAAGAGTTTTATCTACTACATCTTGATGTATAACATTACAATCACAAACGAATTCATTTTTTGACATATAATTCTCCTTTCTTTTACCTATGTTTAAACAATTGAGTTATTATTCAACTTTACTATATTATAGTTGAATAATAACTCAATTGTCAATACTTTTTTGTAAATAAATAATATCTTTATCTTTATTTTTATTCTTTCGCTTTCATTTAGCGTATAAAATATAAAAAATTTAGTATAAGATTTATTTTTTTATTATGAAATATTGACAATATCCTCAAAATAAGTTAAAATTATATATGCGTTTGTATAACGCTCACGGTGGATTTAGCGTAGTTGGTTAACGCGCCAGTTTGTGGCACTGGAGACCGTGGGTTCGAGTCCCACATTCCACCCCATAATTTTTTATTGCTTTTATTATTATTTTGTTGTATAATAATAAAGTAATGTTGTATAATATATTTATATTGGGCTGTAGCCAAGCGGTAAGGCACCAGACTTTGACTCTGGCATGCGCTAGTTCGAATCTAGCCAGCCCAACCAAAAAGAAGAATATCGTTTAGATATTCTTTTTTATTTTAACTTTTTATATAAATTTTAAAAGAAAACCACATATGTGGTTTTCTTTTATTTATTTTCTCTATACCTCTGCCGCCCATAAAATTAATCTTGCACTTACATCATCTGTACATGTTGAAAGTGAAATTTCTCTTTTTCCATTTGTATCTCTTTCTGCATAATCAAAATCATTAGCATCTGTTATGTATTTTCTATAAATCTCATACTCTACTCTTCTATTTTGAGTATCAGTAATATAAATTTTATCTCCTATTTCTAGTTTATCATTATCTGAAAATAAAGTTCCATTTCTATAATTATGTCCAATAATTACATTGTTTCCAATTTCATTTAAGCCTGGTCCATAAAGTCTTCCTACTCCAATTTGTATAGTATCTACTTTTGCTTCTAATATAACACATTCCAAATCAATTTTAGGAATTTCCATTTTTCCTTCTACTAAATATCCATTATATGTTGGTAAATTTCCTGTATCATCGTTATTATTATTATCTCCTGTGCCTGTTTGAACATCATTTACTGGAACTTCTACGGAACCGGTAGGTGTAGACACTGTATTTCTTTGTTCATTAATATAATCATCAAATTGTCCTAATAATTCTTCTCCTTCTGAAGTTTCTTGACTCTTATGGTAAAAATCTATTCCTAAATATACTAATAATGCTACAATTCCAAGTATAACTATTATTAATACAATAGTCAATAATTTATTATATTTGCTACTTATCATTTTCTTTCTCCTTTCCACATATTCTACTTATATAAATATAACATTTCATAATCTTCCATTATTATTAATTATATCACAAATTTATTACAATTTCTACTAATATGTGGTTTTTTCTAATGTATTTTTTTGTATATTTTATCCAACTATTTTATCACCAAGCTCTTTTCCTGCTAAGACATGAAAATGAATATGCATTACTTCTTGTCCAGAATTTTTTCCACAATTTGCAATAACCCTAAATCCATCTTTATCTATATTTAGTTTTTTTGCAATTGTATTTATAGCCTTAAAAATTTCACTAATTAAATAAGAGTCCTCTTCTTTTACTTCTAAAAGTGTTGCAATATGCTTTTTAGGAATTACTAATATATGAATTGGAGCTGCAGGATTTATGTCTTTAAATGCAACTACATTATTATCTTCATATACCTTCTCTGATGGTATATCACCATTTACTATTTTACAAAAAATACAATCTTCCATTTTTAACTCCTTTTTAATAATTTATTTTAAAACTGCTTTTATTCTTCTTACTCCTGAAGAACTTGATTCTTCCTTTAAAATTTTAAATGTTCCAAGTACTCCTGTGTGAGAAACATGAGGTCCTCCACATATTTCTTTACTAAATTCTCCAATTGAATACACTTTTACTTTATCACCATATTTATTTTCAAATAATCCTGTTGCTCCTGATTTTTTAGCTTCTTCTAATGTCATTTCCTCACATTTAACTGGTAAATCTTCTTTTATTTTTTCATTAACAATATCCTCTACTTCTTTTATTTGTTCAGGTGTCATTTTTTCCGGATGTGAAAAATCGAATCTTAATCTTTCTGTTGTTATATTAGACCCTTTTTGTTTTGCATGTTCTCCTAAAACTATTTGTAAAGCTTTATGTAGCAAATGTGTAGCAGT
>JAGHJM010000043.1 GCA_017886645.1 Clostridia bacterium | reverse complement strand
CCTGTTGGATGTCCTACTTCTGATGTAGTAAATGGGAAAACTGTTCCCATGGACCTACGGTCAAATGTATGTGTTTTTTTAATTTTATCTTCCATTAGTGGTAAGTTTGATTTGAATGCATCTTCTTGCATTCCCCATGCTGTTTTTATACCTACTAATGATTTGGAAACTTCAGTTGATAGTAATTTAGTAAATTTGTTTAAATCTTCTAAGCTATATGCAAATAATGTTGAAACTATAGAAGCTTCATATAATTTATTGTATCCTGCGGCAATTTCATCTCTTAGCTGTTCTGCTTCCATTCTTTTTTGTGCTAAATTACTTTCTCTATTTATATTCCCCTTATCTGCTGCAACAATTCTTTCTGTTTCCAATTCATTAATGGTTCTATTTAAATCATTTTGTGATTTTGACTCTAAAATTGGATTTATATAAATAGATGTATTTATATCTCCAAACATATACATATCTCTAAACAATTCTGGGAATGTACACATTCTTGGTAAAGCTGATACAAAAAAGCTTCTTGCATATCTAGTAACATTTGATATTATTTCTAAGTGATCAATATTACTTGCGTCTATTCCAGATGGTGCAATTAATTCTTTTATAGTTTTCTTTTTTAATATTTGATATTCATCTGGTTTTGTATAATCATTACGCTGTCCTTGTAGTTCTACTTCTTGTTTGTTTTTCTTTTTGCTCATCCTCTTTTGTACCTCCTTTTTCTTGTTTTCTCTTTGCATTTTCTTCTTTAACTATTTCTTTAGCATCATTTGCTACTTTATTTCCTATTGCTGCTCTATTTTCATCTATAATAATTTGTGCCATCTGTGCAATTAAGTCATCCATTCTAGCTTCTTTTCTGTCCAAAGCTTTTTCTTTTCTAGATTTTGCTTCTATAACTGCTTCATTAGCTTTCTTAAATGCTTCTTGTTCTATTTTTGCATCTAGTGTTCTCATTTTCTTATCTAATACATCTGGTGCAGTTGAATATAGTTCATCATATCCCGCTTGAATAGCTTTATCTAGTCCATATACTTCTGCATCATCTCTATTATAAGCAACATATAGTAAGTCTACTAATCCATTTGAGTCTAATATTCCTGCATTTATTCCACAAACAGACAATGTTCTTATAACTGATTGCGCCCTTGTATATAACTCTGAAAATGCCAAGTTTTTCTTTTCTTCTTTATCAAATTCATTTTGCCCTAAATCTGCTGTATAATATGGAATTACTATGTAATATTTTTTATTTAATACATTTTTATTTAAACTCATTTTTTCTGTATTATATATAATGTCTTTTCCATATTCACATAAATTAGTTTGTTTAGTTAATTCATAATATGCTTGATCTAATTGTTGCCTAGAATATTTTCCTGAATCAACCATGCTTTGATATTGCATTCTTTGCCTATCTAATCTATCTTCTAGCTCTTGTACTTTTTCTTTATAAGTTTGAATACTACTTTCTAAGTTGATAGTTCTTGTTTGTGTATATATTTGTATAGGATGTCTTAAAGTATTTAAAAATTGTATAAATCCTTCTTCCACTGCATTTTTTTCTACTTCTGACATTAAATCATAATTTACACCTTGGCATTCTACCACCATTATGTATCTTTCACCATTTTTTTGTGAAATCATATTATCTTCAATTTTATCAAATTCCATAAAATCAAATACAGATTCTACTGAATAAGATTTTGTTGCTTTACTTGTTGTTCCTGCTTTTCCAGTACTACTATTTGGTTTATTTTCTTTTTCCTCTTTTGCTTTAGAAGTAAAATATACAATTGCTAAAATTCCTAATAAGACTACCATTACTACTAAGGCTATTATTAATATTGTTGTAACTGTATTTACACTATTTAGCATTATTTTTTCCCTCCTTATATATGTATATTTTTCTTCCTTTTGTTTTAAATTTTATGGCTCTTTTTATTATATCATCTAAGTTTTCTCCGCCCACTTTTTTTGTGAATGCTAAACCTGAAATTTCTGGCATTTTAAATGTTCCTATCGCGAATCCTATTGCTGCAAATAAAACTGTTATAATAACACCTACCATATTTAATCCCATTGCAGCAAATATAAGGTAGAAAATAAGGCCTATCCCTCCTCCAGCTATTGCATATATAAAGCTTTTTCCTGTAAAAATGAATAGAATTCTACCTTCACCTTTAACATTTCTGGGTAAATTGTATGTTCCCATATTTTCCTCCTTCGTAAGTTTACATTTATTCTTATTTTATATTATATCAAAAAATGTAGAAAAAGGGTATACTAAATAAAAAAAAAGTGCATTGACATGCACTTTTAATATACTTGTAATATTTTTGTAATATATGTACTATGGTGTATTATTAAATCCTTGAGTTGCAATATTTCTAATAATTCCTGCTATTGCTGATGCAGCAAATACTAATATTGCACCAATTAAGTATGGTATCATTGTTTTTTTGTATTCTGCTTTTTCTTCTGCACTACCCATCATATATTTAATACCTAAAACTACTAATACCAAAACAGATGCAACCATTCCTATTACTGTAACTATTCCTATTACTGTATTACCAATATCAGTAATTCCATTTGTACCATGGTAGTCTGGTTTAATATTATCAAATGGGTCACTTGCAAAAACCATATTAGCTGTAAATAAAACCATGCTTATTACTAAAATTGCAGAAAATATTTTCACCATTCTATTTCTTTTTGTTATGTTGCTCATTTAGTTTCCTCCCTTTTTATTTATATATTTTTATCTATGTTAAGATAATTATAAAATCAAATTTATATGCCTTGCATAAGTGTTACTACTAATTTCCATATACCAAATGCACCAAATATAACTACGCATCCTGCGACATATGGAATTAAAGAATCTTTTACTTTTGCTTTTTGTTCTACACTTCCTGTCATAAACTGAATTCCTAAAATCATTCCTATTATTAATGCAATTACAATTCCAACAACTAATAAAATATTATATAAGTCATTTGATAAATCCCTCATATTAGTATCGTTAATTGGTGTAGTTTGGTTCTCTCCTGTGCTAATAAAATTGTCTCCACTACCTATTAAATTAGTTATTCCACTAGCTTGTACAGTACTTATTGGAGAAAAAATTACTAAAAATATTATTATTATAGATATTAACTTTATAATTACATTTTTTTTCATATTTTCCCCCTTTATTTTAATATACTACATTTTTCTTGTATTTTCAAGGGGTTGTTGTAAATAAATTATTTGTCATATTCATAATTATTGTCAAAAATGTAGATATTGAAAATACCATTACTGCACCAATTAAGTATGGAATCATACTTTTTTTGTATTCTGCTTTTTCTTCTACACTTCCTATCATATATTTTATACCTAAAATTACAAGCACTAGAACTGATGTAATCATACCTATTAAGCTTATAACTCCAACTATTGGATTTATTTTATCTGTTACTTCAGTGGGAATGCTTGGAGTTCCTCCTGGATTATAATCATTTACGTTAATTCCTCCTTGAGCATTTACCGTAGATAAAGAAAATATAATTGCACACACAATTATTAATATTACTATTTTACCAATTAATTTTAACGCTTTATTTACCATATTTTTCCCCTAATAATTATATATTATTTTTATGATAGCATACTTTTTTATTTTTTTCTACATATTTTTTTATTTTGTAATATATTCGTAATATTTTTTATCTTGCAAAATTTAGATAAACTTAAATTGTTAAGCTTATCTTTTAAGGATATTACTGTAAATACATAAAAAAAGAAATTAAGTAATAATCTTAATTTCTTTTTTTATGTATTTATTTATCTAAGAAAAATTTTTGCATGTCTTTTATTCTTCTTGTATTTTTCTTATTCTTTGGTTTTATCGTTATTGTAGTTCTGTAGTATTGTGCTATTAATTCATCTAGTTCTACACTGATTTTGTATGTAATACTATAGTCTTCGTTGTTGATTATACTTTCGTTTAATTTTTCTCTTAATTTACAAATCTCATCATTTAACATATAACCACTCTCCTTTTTTTATGCATTTTTCATTATGTATATTTTAAAAATACCATATTTTTACATAAATGTCAACGTATTTTTCTTAGAGTATGTAGAGTTTTAATAACTTTCGGTTGACTTTTTTCTACTTTTTATCTCTTTTTTCGACATTTTATGACTTTTCACTTCTTTTACTACAAAAATTATCGAAAATACTATAAAAATAGCTACAGACAAAAGTTGAGAAATTCTATAATTAAACAACATTAAACTATCAATTCTTATTCCTTCTATAAAAAATCTTACAAAAGAATATAAAATCAAATATATATACACAATTTCTCCTTTAAATTTTCTATTTTTTTGAGAAAAACATAATATTATAAAAATTAAAAATGTACAAATAGATTCATACAAAAATGCTGGGTGTACATATTTTTGTATTCCGTTTTCCATTATTCCCATCTTCCATGGTAAGTTTGTTTCTAGTCCATACGCTTCTACATTAACAAAGTTTCCCCATCTTCCTATACTTTGTGCAATTACTATAGCAGGTGCCATATAATCAAGTAAATCTAATAAATTTATGTTCTTATTTTTGCAATATACAATAATTGTAACTATTCCCCCAATTATTCCTCCATATATGGCTATTCCTCCTTCTCTAAAATTTAATATTTCTAAAGGATTTTCTAGAAAATAATCAGGCTCAAATATTACATAATACAATCTTGCACATATAAATCCTATTGGTATTACATATATGCTAATATTTAGAATAGTATCAAATTTAATATTATACATGTTGTTTATTTTTTTACAATATAATAATGCAATAATAATAGCAAAAACTATTATTATTGCATACCAATAAATTTCTATGTTAAATATTTTAAAACCTACTTGAGAAATATTTAATTTTATATTAAACATGGGAAATTCTACCGTTTGCATTTAGTCTCCTCACTATTTTTTAGGGTTTACTATAGATAAAATTTCTCTTTCTTCATTAAATACTTCTTTTAAAACTTCTTCTGTATATTCCTTTGTTACTGTATTAAATTCTTCCATGTAGTCAAAACTATTTATTCCCTTCATTTTATCTGCTAAAAACATTTTTGCTATGTCTGCTACACTATTATATTCTATTGCATAGTCTCCATATATTTTTCTTTTTATTCTATTAAAATGTTCTTCATCAAGTCCTTCTTCTATAAATTCTTTTATCTGATTTGTTAAACTTTCATAAATTTTTTTTGGATTTTTAGATTGTCCAGAAATAATAACATGGGCATATTGATTGCTAAATTCATAGTCAAAATCTGGTTCTCCTAATATTATACCTTCTTCATATAGTTTCTTATACAATTTAGAGCTTTTTCCTATTGCCATATTTAATATTATTTCTATTGCTATATGTTTTTTTACAATATTTCTATTATCAGAATTATTTTGTTCATCTTTATATCCTATTAAATATATTGGATTACTTACTTCCATATTTTCTTCTTTTAATTTTTTATTAATTCCATCTTCTTTTCCAGTATAAATTCTTTTAATTTCTCCTTGATTTTCTTTTGGTAATAATCTGTTTTTTATTTCATTTATAATTTTCTCTGGATCAAAATCTCCACATACCACCATCGTCATATTTGATGGGTTATAAAAAGTACTATAACATTTATACAAAACATCTGGAGTTATCTTAGCTATTGATTCAACAGTTCCTGCTATATCAATTTTTATAGGATTTTCTTTATACATGCAATCCATAGCATTCATATATAGTCTCCAGCCAGGGTCATCATCATACATACCAATTTCTTGTCCAATTATTCCTTTTTCCTTTTCCACATTTTCTTCTGTAAAATATGGATGTTGAACATAATTCATTAATTCATCTAAACCTTCGTAAAAATTATCTGTACATTCAAATAAATATGCTGTATGGTCATTTGTTGTATATGCATTTGCATCTATACCTAATGCCATTAATGTGTCTAAACTATTTGTTCCATCTGGTTGTTCAAACATTTTATGTTCTAAAAAATGTGCTACTCCATCAGGAATATATACTTCTTCACCAGTTTTTGGCATAATAAAATGATTATCTATTGATCCAAAATGTGTTCCCCATATTATATATTTTTTAATAGCATCTTTTTTTGGAATTATAATTATTTCCATTCCATTTTCTAATTTTTCTATATATGCCTTTTCTTTTATTTTGGAACTTTCTATTATTTTCATATAACTTGTCTCCCTTCTTGATTGTATTCTATTTTTTTAAAAAGTAAATTGTATTAATAGAAATTGTATTTGCTAAATTTATTATCTGCTCTTTGCTTACTTCTGTAACCTTTTTTTCATAATCTTCTAATTTTAAATATTCTTTTGATAGTTCTTGTCCATAATTATATGTTATTTCTGTATCTTGCTCAGCAGATATACTTTTAATGCTTGATATTATTAATTTTTTAGCATCCTCTATATCTTCTTTAGTAAATTTTCCTTCTTTCATATCATCTAATTGTTCTTTTATAGTTTTTAATGCTTTGTCATAATTTTCTATATCTATTCCGCAATACACTAATATTACATTTTTTGTTCTTATATAGCTAGAACTTGCTGTATATGCCAAACTATTTTTCTCTCTTACATTTTGGAATAATTTTGAATTTGCTCCTCCCCCTAATATTGCATTATAAACAGATGCTATAAATCTAGAATCTTTTTCATTATTATTTATATCTAATCCTAATACTAATTTTCCTTGTGTTATATCCATACTTTCATTTATATTTTTAGTATCACACTGTTCTTTTATTTCTGTTGTTTCATTATTTATTATATATACTGGCGTTCTTGCTTGTATTTCTTGTTTTTTTAGTTTTTCTATAATAATTTTCTCTACATCATTATTTGTAAATATTCCAGAATAATATATATCTATTTTACATTTTTGAATAAGCTCTGTATAATAGGCATATAAACTTTGTGGAGTTATTCTTTCCAAATCCTCTATATATCCATATTTATATAATCCATAAGGTTTTTCCTTAAACATTTCTTCTATACACCTATCTAATGCATAACGTGTTTTATTATCTATTTTTCCATTTATTATTTGTTTTAAATTTTCTTTTTCTCCATTTACATATTCTTCTATAAATCCACCGTTTTCTACTAATGGATTTGTAACTATATCTAACAATATTTCTATGCACTTTTGTGTAAAATTTTCTTTTTCTGGCAAAAACTCTTCATTTAAAGCTTCTAAATAAAATTTTATTATATGATTATCTCCTGTTTTTTCTATACCACAGTCAAAACTTGCTCCATACATTTCTTCTAGTCTTTTACTAATTTCATCCTGTGATTTTATATTTTCTGTTCCCCTTCTTAATACAGCCGTTAGTAAAGCATCTTTTGTAACATTTTCTCTCTTTAAAGGAATTGCTAAAAAAACAGCATATAAATTAGTTTTAAATTGATTTGTTTCTATTTTGTGAATAATTATACCTTCCATTTTATCATCCTTTCTAACTTTTTCCTTATTATAATACAAATTGGAAATTTTATACACAGCTAATTATATAATTTAAATTTTTATCGATAATTTGTCAATATTTTTAAACAAAAAACAAAAAGCGTCTTCCATTTTGGAAAACGCCCCTTATTTTATATATTAAAATTTTCTTTTTCTAGCTGCCTCTGATTTTTTCTTTCTTTTAACACTTGGTTTTTCATAGTGTTCTCTTTTTCTAACTTCTTGCAATACTCCATTTCTTGCACATTGTCTTTTAAATCTTTTTAAGGCATCTTCTATATTCCCATTATTAACTTTAACCTCTGACATAATTTCCCCTCCCTTCAGTAATTACACTCTTACGTGTGGGATTTTCTTTTGTGAACACAATTCTTTTTTGTGTACCACTCATGCATTTAATTATACTAATCTTGGTTAAATTTGTCAATATCTCTAAAAAAATTTATAGTTTATTTAAATTTTTAAAAAGTTGTATTGTTGTATTTAACTTTTCACTCCACGCTTTACAAAAATTCTTATACTAATTATATGTGCAACTTGCTACATTATGTAATCTATGGTATAATTGCAATGTTAGCCCAGCGCAATTTTTATATTAAACGGGAGTGTACTCCCAGAAAGGTTGATTTGAAATGACAACAAAAAGTATCGTATCTCGGTTAGTGGCATTTTTGGTGATCTTAATCTTCGGTTTTTTACTTAACTACCTTTTTTTACCAGCTTGGAATATCCATTCATTGGGGTTTCTCCTTTTTTTATTTTTCGTATTTATATTAGCGTTAATTTCATTTGGTATAATCGAAAGTTTTTTAGGAGAAGTCAGAATAGGCACAATGATTTCCATTGGTGGAATTGCCATTATAGCATTGTTGGGTATTATCGCATTTTTTACTTCTGCTCAAATTTTTCATGCTTCTAGCTACCGGTCTTTAATTAATATTAAGGATGGTAATTTTGCGGAAGAAGTAGTAACAGCTGACAACATTCAAAACATCTCAGTTGTTGATGTTGAAACTGCACAAAAAGTGGGCGATCGTACTATAGCAGCTCTTGATAATCCCTCGTGGTACGAAGTAGACAATGAGTATAATCTCATTATCTATAAAGGAGAACAGTATAGACTTTCTCCAATTAACTATGGCGGATTTTTTAAGTATTTAAATGCTAGCACTCATGGCATTCCCGGATATGTACTGGTAAACAGTATTACTCAAGAGGCAACTCTAGTAACTTTGGATTCTCCTATTCGTTATTCTCCAAGTGCCTATTTTTCCTATTACTTAACAAGGCATTTAAGAAATCAGTATCCTGCTTATATTTTTGGTACATCCTTTTTCGAGATTGACGATGATGGAAATCCTTACTGGATTACATCTGTAAAAACTCCTACCATTGGGCTAGTAGGTGGACAAAAAGAGAGTTCTTTTGTTATTACAGATGCTTGTACAGGCGAAAGCACGGAATATACAGTAGAAAACCTCCCTGAATGGATTGATCATGCGTTTGACCTTAGCTATTTGATGAATCTAGTTTACTATAAATATGAATACATCAATGGTTTCTTCAACTTCTCTAGTACAGGCGTTAATCGTACATCTTATAACTATAGAAGTGAAGATTTTGTAGGTTATAATACAACTCTTTCTACTGATGGAGTGGTTTTTTATACTGGCGTTACACCAGCAAATAATGCAGAGTCTGTTCTTGGTTTTATTTTAGCTAACCCAAGAACTGGTGTAGTAAAGTTCTATGATTGTTCTGGAGCAGAAGAATCTTCTGCTCAGGCAGCCGTTCAAGGGCTTGTGCAAAACCTTGGTTATGTTGCAACTTTTCCAACAATCATAAATGTCGATGGAAAACCTACATATTTTATGACCCTAAAGGACAATGCAGGTTTAATTCAGCGATATGCTCTGTGTGATGTTGCAAATTACACCCAAGCTTTCCAAGCAAGTACTCTTGAAGAGACATTAGCAGGTTACCGTAAAATACTTGGAACAGAGGTCACTTCTCAAGAAGAACCCATAGAGACACTATCAGTCTCTGGTGAGATTGAATTTTTGTATACTGCTGAAATTGATGGATACACGTATTTCTACTTCACTCTGGTGGATAGTAATAATCTGTACATGAGTTCTATCGAAAACAGCAATAGGCAGGTTCTTCTCCAAGTAGGCACAATTGTTAAAGTTGAGTATACAAAATCCTCTGAGGATGGCGTATATATAGTAAAATCAATTTCTTTCTAAAGGTAATTTTCTTAAAAAAATAAGCGAGGATGGCTTATAGCCATCCTCGTTCATTCTTTTTCTACTTATATTTTATAAATTTAAATTTCTTAGTTTTTAAAGTTAATTAAGACTATTTTCAAATTCAAATAAGTCTATTAGTAGTTTTGCTTCATTTACTCTTTTTATATTATATCTTTATAAAGTACCACTTTACCATTTTTTAAGCTACTTTGTACATCAATTACTCTTTGATTTGAAGAACCATTATATTTTAGTCTTGGATCTCTTAATTCATCTACATATTGTCCATCTACTAAAACATCAATATATTTTAGTACTTCTTTATTTTGCAAGTCTCTATCAAATAAAAAACCTGTCCAAACCCATAAGTTTTTATTTGGAAACTTTTCCTTAAATTTTTTAGCAAGTTCTGTTGTTCCTTCAATGTTAATTGGATGCATTGGTTCACCACCTAATATAGATAAACCTTCAACATGCTCATTTTCACATAATTTTAGTACCTCATCTATTACATCTTCTGTAAACTCTTCTCCTCCCATAAAATCATGTGTTTCTGGATTAAAACAATTTTTACAATTAAAAGTGCAACCTTGCATAAATATAGATACTCTAACTCCTGGTCCATTTGAAATATCCATTTTTCTAACTTTATTATATCTCATAATTTTTGCCTCTTTCTATTTTTTTATTTTTCATATTAACTGTAATCATTTGAAAAGCAAAAATATAACGAATTCAATAATTACCTAGTAGCGATTAAATTAAATCTCAAGGTCCTAGAATCGTTATATTTTTGTTTCTGCAGTATTACAAAATTTTAACTCTATCTATACTGCTACTTTTGTTTTTTCCTTTTTTGGCATTTCTGCATCTTTGTTATCTATATGAAGTACTCTTTCTTTTATTTCTTGTGTTCTTCCTTTATTCCAGAATTGGCTTCCTATATATCCGCAAGTTCTTCTTGCTACATTTAGTGTATCATGGTTTCTATTTCCGCAATTTGGGCAATACCATTCTAGATTATCATCTATTAAAATTTCTCCATCAAATCCACATACTTGGCAATAATCTGATTTTGTATTTAGTTCTGCATACATAATATTGTCATAAATAAATCTAATAATTTGTAATACAGATTCTATATTATTTTGTAAGTTTGGTGTTTCTACATATGAAATAGCTCCACCTGGGCTTAATTGTTGGAATTGACTTTCTATGCTTAATTTAGAGAATGCATCAATTTCTTCAAATACAGGAATATGATAAGAATTTGTTATATAATCTCTATCTGTTATTCCTTCTATTACTCCAAATCTTTTCTTTAAGCACTTTGCAAATTTGTATGTTGTAGACTCTATTGGTGTTCCATATACACTGTAGTCTATATCTTCTGCAGCTTTCCATTCTTTGCATTTATCATTTAGCTTTTGCATTACTTGAATTCCAAAGTCTTTTCCTTCTCCATTATCTGTATGGCTATGTTCAGTCATATATTTTACACATTCATATAATCCAGCATATCCAAGAGATATTGTTGAATATCCACCATGTAATAATGGATGAATGCTTTCACCTTTCTTTAGTCTTGCTAAAGCTCCGTTTTGCCATAAAATAGGTGCTACATCACTTGTTACTTTACTTAATCTTTCATGTCTTACCTGTAATGCTCTATGACATAATTCTAGTCTTTCATCAAAAATTTTCCAGAACTTGTCCATATCTTTATCTGATGATAATGCTACATCTACTAAGTTTATTGTTACAACACCTTGATTAAATCTTCCATAATACTTAGGTTTATTAGTTTTTGGATCAACATATGGTGTTAAGAATGAACGGCATCCCATGCAAGGATAACAATTTCCATTACCATTTTTATCGATTTTTAATTCTAACATTTTCTTTTCAGAAATATAGTCAGGAACCATTCTTTTTGCAGTACATTTTGCTGCAAGTTCTGTTAGATACCAATACTCACTGTCTTCTGTAATGTTATCTTTTTCTAATACATATAATAATTTAGGGAACGCTGGAGTAATATAAACTCCTTTTTCATTCTTAAATCCTTCCATTCTTTGTTTTAAGAATTCTTCTATTACCATTGCAAGTTCTTTTTTATATTCTTTTGTTTCACCTAAGTACATACATACAGATAAGAAAGGAGCTTGTCCATTTGTATTTGTCATAGAATTTACTTGGTAATTAAATGTTTGTACACCATCTGAAATTTCTTTTCTAGTATCTTGATCAGCATATTCTTTGCATTGTTTTTCACTTAATCCTCTATCTTTATATTTTTTATAATATCTCTCATAGCTGCTTCTTACGAAAGGTGCTACATGAGTAAGTGATACAGTTGCTCCACCATAAGTAGAAGATGTAACAGCTAGAATAATTTGTGTTGCTATTGTCATAGCAGTTAAAAATCTATGTGGTTTTTCTATCATAACTCCATTCATAATAGTACCGTTTTGTAACATATCATCTAGGTTAATTAATTCACAATTTGTTAATGCATTTTGTGCAAAGTAATCTGCATCATGGAAGTGTATTATACCTTCATCATGTGCTTCTACTATATCTTTTGGTAATAAAAATCTTCTTGTAATATCTGTACTTGTAATACCTGCTAGATAATCTCTTTGGGTTGTTACAACTCTTGCATTTTTATTAGAATTTTCGTTATTCCAATATTCACTTTCACCATCAATTAACTCTTTAATTGATTGATCTGTTGTATTTGCTTTTCTTACTAATTCTCTAGTATAACGATATGTAATATATTTTTTTGCTAAAAGATATTTTCCACACTCCATTAACTTTTCTTCAATGATATCTTGAATATCTTCTACCAAAATTCTTTTTTTATCTAGGCTTTCTACATATTCAATAATACCTTTAATATCTTCTTTGCTTGCCCTTTCTCTTGGCTTTACCTCTGCATTAGCTTTTCCTATTGCGGCTGATATTTTTTGCCTATCAAAATCTACTATTCTCCCATCTCTTTTTATTACTTGCATTTTAGTTCCCCCTTATTAATGTTTTTATATTACTCTTATTTCTAAAGAGATTGTCATTTGTTTTTACCTTTGCACTTTGATTTTGTTTTGTAATGCTATATTAATTCAGTATTTCTATAATGTCAAACGCATATCTTTTATGTAATTCGAACGCTTTTTTAGTTTATTTTTCATGTGTTTTACGTTTTTTTGTCAATATGTCACTAAGTTTAATATTATGTATCCCATTTTTAAAACTCACTTGTCAATAGTGTTTTTATTCTTTTTTTTAAAATATTACAAAAATATTACATTTTTGTTACATTTTTTGATTTTTCCATATTTTTCAGTACTTTCGAGTGTCAAAGCATTGATTTATAAACGTTTTGAATTTTTTTATATTTTTCTTTATCTTTTTTATGTTTTATAAAAATGATTTTTTCTATTTCTACGTTTTCAAAACATTTTTTATATTAATTTTCTTTTAATATTTTACATTTTTCTTTGCTATAACTGTATTTTAACATTTTTATTCTTTATATTTTGCATTCAAAAAACGAGAACTTTTTAAAAAATCATTTTTTTCAAGTTCTCGTTTTTTAGTTATCATTTTTCAAGTTTTTTTATTTTTTTATTCACCATATTTTTTCACAATTTGTAATATTATAATTTATGCCACTTTCGCTTCTTTTTTTGACATTTTGATTGCATGTTTTTATGTCTTTGTGACAATAACATGTTGTTTTTAATAGTTTTTAATCGCCTCTTCCGCAAATTTATTATTAATAACTTTATCATATGGTGCTTCTTTTTCTAATTCTTCCGCTTCTTTCATTACCTCTTGTAATAAATCATAAGATTCCTGTTTTAAAATTGGATCTGTATTCCATGCATCTATATCCATATAACTTTGAATTGATTCCTCTAGCATATTTAAATCTGTATCTGGAAAAAATTCTTGTATAGCTTCTGCTATTTCCCTTGCACTATGTTCCTTTACCCACTTTTGTCCTTTATATATCGCATTGGTAAAACCTTGAATAATATCTTCATTACTTTCTATATAGCTTTTTTTAGCAAAATATGCTGTATATGGTATTTCTCCTGCTTCTTCTCCAACTGATGCTACAACATATCCTTTTCCTGCATCTTCTGTCATAGATGCTGTTGGTTCAAACAAAGTAACATAATCTGCATCTCCTCCCGAAAAAGCGCCTGCCATTAAATCAAATTTTATACTATCATCTAATACTACATCATTTTGTGGATCAATCCCGTTCTTCTTTAGAACATATTCAAATGTCATATATGGAACTCCACCTTTTCTTCCAGGAATAATGGTTTTACCCTTTAAATCTGACCAGCTAAAATTATCTGTAGCAGTTTTACTAACCAAAAACGATCCATCTCTTTTAGTCATTTGTGCAAATACTTCCGCATAATCTTCTTTTCCTTCATTATATACATATATCGCAGCTTCTGGTCCTGCAAATCCTATGTCACATTGATTTGCTAAAATTGCTGTCATTACTTTGTCTGCACCTTGACCTGTGGTAAGTTCTATTTCTAATCCCTCTTCTTCAAAAAAACCGTTTTTTATAGCTACATATTGTGGTGCATAAAATACAGAACGCGTCACTTCATTTACACTTATTGTTTTCAAATTATTTTCATTTGTTTTATTAGTTAAACTATATATTGTAATTCCAGCTATTATAACTGCAATAACTACAATTACTATTATTATCTTTTTCAAGAAATCAACCCCTTTTTACAATTATTTTCTCGGTAATTACTACCGCTTGGTACATAATTGCTGCCACTATTGCAAGTATTATAACTCCTGTCATAACTAAATCTAATTGAAATACTTGCCCTCCATAAACAATTAAATATCCTAGCCCTGCTTTTGAAACTAAAAACTCTCCAGTTATCACTCCTACTAGTGATAAACCTATATTTACTTTTAAAGAATTAAAAAATGTTGGAATATTAGCTGGTATAATTATTTTAGTAAGTATTTGTTGTTTATTTGCATTAAATGTTTGTGCCATTTTAATTTTTTCTTTATCTGTTTCTAAAAATCCATTTAATATTTCCATTATTGTTACAATAAGCGATATTGCAAGTGCCATTACTATAATTGCCGGCATTCCAGCTCCAACCCATATAATAATTACTGGTCCTAAAGCTACTTTTGGTAAACTATTTAAAACTACCAAAAATGGTTCTAATACATTAGACAAAAATTTTGACCACCAAAGAATAATTGCAATAATTATTCCTAAAGCAGTACCTAAAGTAAAACCTATAATAGTTTCTAAGCAGGTTACTCCAACATGTTCCATAAGATTAGTAGATGATAAGTTAATAAATGTATCCCATATTCTAGATGGGCTACTTGCAATAAAACTATCTATTACTCCTATATTTGCAAGAATTTCCCAACCTAATATAAATACTATAACAATAAGCAGTCTAACAATTATGATTAGTATCTTATTTTTTTTAATTTTTCTTAAGTACTTTTTTCTTTCTTCTGATATGTTATTCTCATGCATATACATCAAGCTCCTTCCAAATAGTATCAAAATATTTACTAAATTTAGGACTTTCTCTACAGTTTATAGGATTTCTATTTTCCATTTCAAAGTCTATATTGTGAATATTTTTAACAGTACCTGGTCTATTGGTTAGCACGACAACTCTGTCAGACATACTTATTGCTTCTGAAATATCATGTGTTACCATAACAGATGTAATATTTTCATTTTTCAAAATTTTAAAAATATCATTTGTTACCATTATTCTAGTTTGATAATCTAGTGCAGAAAAAGCTTCATCTAATAATAATATTCGAGGTTTTATAGCTAAAGTTCTTATTAATGCTGCTCTTTGTCTCATACCTCCTGACAGTTGGCTAGGATATTTGTCTTTAAAATCATATAAATCATACTTTCTTAGAAGTTCTTTTACATATTCTTCATTTTCTTCAGTCTTGCTTTTTCGTATTTCTAATCCAAACAATACATTTTTATAAATAGTTCTCCATGGAAGAAGGCTATCTGTTTGCAACATATATCCTATCTCCCCATCTATATATAGTTCTCCTGATGATTGTTTTTCCAATCCTGCTATTATTGACAAAAGGGTAGATTTTCCACACCCACTTGGTCCTATTATGCTAATAAATTCTCCTTCATTTACTTTTAAGTTTATATTTTTTAATGCCTCTATTTCTCCATTTTTAGCCTGATATTTTTTGCCTATATTATTAAGTTCTAATATCTTTTTCATTATTTTACCATTCCCTTCTAAAGGCATAAGCTAAAAAACAAACAATAATTTGTTGTACTAATTACTATATTTTTATATTTAAATTTTTTTAGATTTATTGTTGTCAAAGTATTTACAATTATTGCCTTATATAAAATCTCTTAGTATATTTTATGTTTATTACAATTTTTTGTGAGACTAAACAATAACTTTATTTTCAACAATCAAAAAAACTCTTTCCATAATATTTTATGAAAAGAGCTTTTTATAAATTTAATTCTATTTTACCCATATTTTCTATGTTGCATATTATACGAAAAGAAAGCAAGTATTTTATCTGGTATAATTTTACTAAAGAATTTTACCATTTTTATTTTAACTCCTGGAATAATAATTAGCTTATTTTTTAACATACATTCTACTGCCTTTTTTGCAACATATTCACTTGATTGTGATGGTATACTAAATTTCACATTTGCAACATTGTTAAAATTTGTCTTTACTGGTCCTGGGCATAATATACTTATTTTTACATTTGACTTACTTCTTCTTAATTCTTCGCTAATCCCTTCAGTTAAACTTACAACATATGCCTTTGTAGCATAATAAGTACTCATTAATGGTCCTGGCAAAAAACCTGCAATTGAAGCTACATTTAAAATATAGCCTTTATCTTTCTTTTTCATATCTTTTAGATATATTTTTGTTAAAATATGCATTGCCATTATATTGGTTTTTATCATGTCTAACTCTTTGTTTAAATCTGTTTCTTCAAAGCTACCAAAATCTCCAAATCCAGCATTGTTTATCAATACATCTACATCTCCAGTGAGTTCTTTTAGTTTTATACAGCTTTCATTATTGCTTAAATCCATACAAATAATTTTAGAATTTGTTACTAATTCTTTCTGTGTTTCCTCTAACTTCTCTTTATTTCTTGCAACTAGTATTAGCTCATAACCTTTTTTACTAAGTTCTTTGGCAATATCTCTTCCTATTCCAGAAGAAGCCCCTGTAACTAAAGCTTTCATATTCTTCTCTCCTTAACTTTAGCTAATTATATATAAATTTGTTAATAATTTCAATTATATTATTTGTTTTATGTGATTTATCCATACATTATTTTTTGATATATATACTTCTATAACATCTATTCTTATGTTTTTATCTTCTAATTTATTTAGATACAGATAGTATTTTATGGTTTGAATTAAGTGTTTTTTCTTTAGCTTGTTTACCGCTTCACTAGGTCTTCCACATATAACACTACTTCTAGTTTTTACTTCTATAAATATATATTCATCCTTATCTTTTGCAATTATATCTATTTCTCCTTTACTTCCTCTAAAGTTTCTTTCTATTATTTTATAGTTTTTGTCTATTAAATATTTCTCTACAAGGTCTTCTCCTAATTTTCCTAAAATATGTTTTATATACATTTATTCTCCTTAGTTTTTCCAATATTTTTTGTCTAAACTTCTGTATTGAATAGCCTCAGCAATATGTCTTTTTTCTATATTAATGCAATCTTGTAAATCTGCAATTGTTCTAGCAACTTTTAATATTCTTCCATAAGCTCTTGCACTTAATCCTAATCTTTCAAATGCATTTTTTAATATTTCTTTACTTGCATTATTTAACTTGCAATATTTTTCTATTAGTTTAGGAGTTAATTCTGAATTTGAATATATTTTTTCGTTTTTATATCTTTTTATTTGGATTTTTCTTGCTTTATTTACTCTTTCTTTTATAATTTGAGATGTTTCGTTTTTTTGCATATTATCTAATTTTTCATACTTCACTTGGCTTATTTCTATTTGTATATCTATTCTATCTAATAAAGGTCCACTAATTTTCCCCATATATTTTGTAATTGCTTGAGGTGTACATGTGCATTCTTTATCTTTTGCCCCATAATATCCGCAAGGACACGGATTCATTGATGCCACAAACATAAAGTTACATGGATATGTTAGGCTTGCATTAGCTCTGCTTACATTTACTATTCCATCTTCCAGTGGTCCCCTTAATACCTCTAATGTATTTCTATTAAATTCTAATAATTCATCCAAAAACAGTACCCCATAATGTGCTAGGCTTACTTCCCCTGGTTTTGGAATTCTGCCACCTCCTACTAAAGATATTGGAGATATTGTATGGTGTGGTGCTCTAAATGGTCTATTTGTAATTATAGGTAAATTTTTAGGCAAAGTTCCTGCTATACTATGTATTTTTGTTACTTCTAAAGCTTCTTCAAAACTTAAATCTGGTAAAATTGTTGAAATTCTTTTTGCTAACATAGTTTTTCCACTGCCAGGACTACCAATAAGAAGTATATTATGTCCTCCTGCTGCTGCAATTTCAATTGCTCTTTTTGCTTCTTCTTGTCCTCTTACATCCGAAAAATCTAATGACAACTTGTTTATATTTTTTATAACATCTGTCCAATCTGTTTTCGAAGGTAATATTTTTTCTTCATTATTTAAAAAATTTACTACTTGTTTTAATGTATTTACACCTATTATTTCTATTCCATTTACAATACTTGCTTCTAATGAATTAACGCTAGGGATAATTAATCTTTTTACACCTATTTTCTTGCATTCTATGCATATTGGTAAAATTCCTCTAACAGAATTTATTCTTCCATCTAAAGACAGCTCTCCTATGAAAACCGTTTTTTCTAAATTTTCTTTTTTTATTTTTTCTATACTACACAATATACCAATTGCTATTGGCAAATCAAATAAAGATCCTTCTTTTTTTGTACTTGCTGGAGCTAAATTAACCAATATTTTTCTACTTTGAAGCTCAAATCCTGAATTTTTTATAGCAGCTCTTACTCTTTCTTTTGCCTCCCTTATACTTGTATCTGGAAGACCAACTATGTCCCAGTTGGGAATCCCGCCTGTAACATCAACTTGTACATCTATAAGATATCCATCTAGTCCTTGTAATGACATTGTTTTTATAATTGATAACATATAACCTTCCTACTTATTCTGAAATTATGTACTTATTTCCTGGAATACATTTTATTATTCCATCCATTTCTAACATAAATAATGCCTCATTTATATCAGAAATATTTTTATTTGTTTTTATACTAATTTCGTTTGCTGTAATTGGTACAGCACTAATATATTTATAAATTTCTTCATATTGTGAATCTATAGCTATTTTATTTTCTTCTAGTAGTTCAAATTCTTGAAGAATATCCTTTGCTTGTGTTACTAATTTAGCTCCCATTTTTATAAAATAATTTGGTCCATATCCTGTTTTAGTTTCTAAATTATGTGGTATGCAAAATAATTCTTTATTTTGTTCTATAGCAAATCTTGCTGTTATATTACTTCCACTTCTGTACCTTGCTTCTATTAATAATACTCCAATTGCTAAACCACTTATTATTCTGTTTCTTCTTGGAATTTTAGAAATGTCTACTTTTTCTTCTGGCTCAAACTCACTAACTATACATCCATCGTTTTCTAATATTTTTTTATATAAATCTTTGTTTTCTTCTGGATAAATATTGTTAAATCCTGTACCGATAACAGCAATTGTTTTTCCTCTTTCCGCTAAAGCGGAAATATGTGAAATAGTATCTACTCCTTTTGCCAATCCGCTAATTATACATATATTATTTTTAGATAAGTCTTTTGCAAACTTTTCTGCATATTTTATACCATATTGTGTACAGTTTCTTGACCCTACAATTGCTATACTATTTTTAGATAATAAGTGTATATTTCCTTGAACATATAATTTTTCTGGAGACATTTTTATACTTTTTAGCCTTTGAGGATATAATATATCGTCTTTTTTTAAAATCTTGATTATTTCACCTTCTTAATATTAATTTTTTATTTTGGTATAATATTGGAAAAATTTTTTGAAATAAATTTATAGAATAAAATTATTTTATAATTATACTATGTATTACTTATAGTTTCAATTGCTTTTCATCTTTCTTTTTCGACATTTTTCATCTTCATTAATGAATACAATTTCTTTTTAAAACTAAAAACTGCCAAAAAGTAAAATACACCTCCATTTAATCTTTTACACAATAGTCTTTTTTTATTGTGTCTAATAAATGGCGTGTATTCTACTTTTTGGGCAGTTTTTTATTTAGTAAATTTAAATATTACGCAGTCTGTTTCCCCATAATCCTCATATAGTTGTTCATAATTTGTATATCCAGTATATTCTAATACCTGATTCATTTTTTCTTCTCTTTCTCCAATATAGCTTTTTATACATAATATAAATTCATTTGTATTTTCTAGTTCTTCATTATCCTTTAAATATTCTAATTGTGTATCTTGTAAAATAAGTGATTTATCATATATCATAAATTCTGGCATACTTTGTATGTGATTAAACCACCCTTGTCCTATATATACAAATGGGTCATGACTGTATTGGTTAGCAATTTCAATGTGATTACTATACCCCCTATACATATGCTCTGGTTCTTTTGTTATTAACCCATATATTGATACAATTGCTATAATAACACTTAAAACTACAAGTACAATTTTTTCATTTTTTACTACTTTATTTGAAAAGCTTGAAAGTCCTAACATTATTCCTACTGATAAAACTGGTAATATTCCATATAAATATCTTAATTCTTTAAATGGCGAAATTTTTGCAACAACTAATACAGTTAACAATATGGGAACTAAAATAAGTAATAAATATCCCTTATTCTTGTTTTTAATCATTTTATATATAAACCAAGCTAGAAGTCCTATAAGTGCTATAATCCCTACTATTATCGGCATGCTATATGCTTTAAATAATAATTGTATAAAAGACCATAAATTTGCTAAATAGCTTCCTTGTAGAGCTGTTGCTCCACCAACACCTCTATACGAAAAGAAAATATGGTATATTGCAATTGGATATATTATTAGTCCTATTATTGCACTTAAAACATGGTTTAAAATATATGATATTAATTCTTTTTTCTTTTTGTTTTTTATCATACATATTACCATTACCACAAAACATCCTACTGCAAAAATGCAGAAATAGTATTGTGATAAAAAGCCTAAAACAGTAGCAATTACCATTTCGACTTTAGTTTTTCTATCCATTTTGAAATCGTTTTTATATATTTTTAATGTTAAATATAAATAATATGTAATAAAAAATGCAAGTAACATATACATTCTGGCATATATAACAGTTGATATTCCACCCATACTAAGTCCAAATAGTATTACTGTTAATATTGATAAATTATCTTTTCCTAAAAGTTTCATTATATTTCTAATCATAAAACATGTTGCTATAAAAAATACTAGTGATATACTGAAGAAAAAATATTTAGAAAATGTATCAGGAAAAAATGAACATACTGTATGATTTAATAAACAATATAGAGGTGGATGTATATCTCTTGCTTGGTTATAATATACATTACCATAACTAAATCTTTCATTTTCTGCTACAGTTAAATAATCTTTAGCTTCTTCTTTTGTTTTCCATACAGGATGTTCTGTAGATGATATTTCTGCAAATAGTTTATCATATTCATCTTGATGTGTAAGATAATATATAGCATTTTCTATAGTTTTTCCTAAATCTCCTTCAACCCAAATATAGTTATAAACTATTTTATTAGTTGTATCTTGCTTTCCATGTGCCTGAAATAAATTGTCATATGTACAGTTTGAAGAACCATATGTAAACATTTCATCTTCATGAAATCCTTCTTTTTGAGACATATAAAATATCATTATTAGGCTTATTATAAATACTACTATAGTAAAAATAATAATGTTTAAATTGCTTTTTATTTTTTCTTTCATTTTTTCCTCCTAATTAGACAAGTTCTAGTTTTCCTCCACATTTTCCACATCTATATCTTTTTATAAGTTTTGAATTAAATCTTTTTCTATAAATTTCCTGACCGCATTTTGTACAAATAATTTTGTACTTATATTCTAATTCTTTACTTTTAAATTCTATATTACTTTTTTCATAATCTTCTTTTACATTTCCTGTTCTTGTAATATTGTATCCTAACTTTTCATTAATGTATGTTGCATATTTTTTAAAGTTTGTGCCATGGTTATTACAATATGGAAAACAATGAATAATTTCATGCATAATTGTATTTTTTATTATTTCGTCATTAAGTTGCATTACCCAATTGCTTATTTCTATATGATGCTTATTAAATTTTTCGTATTTTATTATTCTTCTATAACCTCTTTTTTCTATTATTTTATAATTCTTATCAGGCTCTTCTTGCTTGCAACATCCGTATCTTTTGGTCGATCTTTTTGATAATTTTATATCTATGTTTCCAACTTTATTGTTTTCTAAATTTATTCCTATTTTGTTAAGTTCACTTACACATTCATCAAATAATTTATATAATTTATCTTCCATGTTATCACTCTTCTTGTACTTATTTTATATCAAAGTATAACATATACTTTTTGTATTTACAATTTCATTTTTATTTTATCTATACCTTTTTTCATTAATCTATGATATTATCTAATAAATTAATTTATGGGAGTATTTTATGGAAATTGTAGATAAGTTAGATAACAAAAGACAATTTTTAAGAAAAACATCTGACCGTTCCGAAAAGATAGTTGGAGAATTTAGACAAAGTGCACATACTTGGATTATGAATAGTGAAGGAAAATTTTTAATGCAAAAAAGATCTCCAAATAAAAAAACTTTTCCAAATATGTGGTCACAAACTGGAGGTGGAGTTGATACAAATGAAACTCCTTTACAAGGTGCATTAAGAGAATGTAAAGAAGAACTTGGTATAACAATACCTGAAGAAAACATTGAATTAATACTATCTTTTAAAAGGAAATATGATTTTGTAGATGTTTGGCTTGCAAAAATGGACATTGAAATTAATAATTTGGTGCTTCAAAAAGAGGAAGTTTCTGAAGTACAATGGTTCTCTGTAGATGATTTAAAATTAATGTTAAAAAATAATAAATTAGCATATAGCATAGAAATATATTTTGACATGTTTATTAACTTATTAAACTATAGTTTTTAATACAAGAAAGGAATGTTTTATATGAATGAATTTATGAATATAGCAAAAAAAGAAGCACTTAATGGAATGCTTTTAAATGAAGGCGGTCCATTTGGTGCTGTTATACTAGATAAAAATAAAAATATTATATCTATTGGAAATAATAAAGTTTTAAAAAATAACGATCCAACAGCACATGCAGAAATTGTTGCAATTCGCCGTGCTTGTGAAAAACTTAATACTTACAATTTATCAGACTATATTTTATATACATCCTGTGAGCCTTGCCCAATGTGCTTATCTGCTATAATATGGGCTAACATTAAAGAAGTATATTATGCATGCAGTCGTCAAGATGCTGCTAATATAGGTTTTAGAGATGATTTTATTTATGAATATTTAAAGGGAAATACCTCTAATGTTATAAATTTACATCAAATAGACAGGGATAATTGTATAGAAGTATTTGAAAAATATTCAAAAGATAATGGAATTATTTATTAATTAAGTTTTCTATCCATTCTTTTTCTTTAAAACCTATTAATACCTTTTCATTATTAACAAGTATTGGTCTTTTAATTAACATTCCATTACTTGCTAATAATGAAATTTTTTCTTTTTCTGTTAAATTAGGCAATTTTTCTTTTAAATTTAATTCTTTGTATTTTAATCCACTAGTATTAAACCAATTTCTAATTTCTTTTTGACTTAAATTTATCCATTTTTCTAATTCTTCTTCTGTTGGAGTATTTTCAATAATATGTCTATCTTCAAACTCTATATTATTTTCTTCTAACCATTTTTTAGCTTTTTTACATGTTGAGCATTTTGGATATTCAATAAATAAATATTTCATATATTTTTCTCCTTTTTTATTTTATTTCTTTATTAATTTTATGTACGGGAAATATTTTCTCCTCTAATACTTTTTTTACTTCACATGGTCTTAAAGGATAATCTTGTATATTATTTAAGTTCAACCATTCATAACGCAAATAGTCTTTTCCTTCTACATTTTTAAGTGTTTCTTGAATTAATTTATCTTTATCGTTATTAAATTCTGCTTTATGTATAAATAATATTTCGTGATATTTTTTTCCTTTCATTTCAAAAAAATTTTCGATTGTTGCTATATAACCAGTAATATCTACATCTTTTCCAATTTCTTCTTTTATTTCTCTTTTTACTGTATGTTCTGAATCCTCACCAATTTCTACTCTTCCACCTATTAAGGAATAATGGTCTGAATTAATATTTTTATGAACTAACAATTTATTATTATGTATTATAACAGCAGCAGATCTAATATTTAATTTATAATCTTCTACATCTAAAGTAATATCCATATAATCCTCCTATTATTTTTTGGTTTATATTATAATAATATCTTTTTACAGTCAAGTATACACATATATTTTAGGTGTTATTTAAATTTTCAAAAATTTTTGATATAATAATAACATTATGGAAAGATATAATCATTTAAATAATTATTTAAAAAATAAGTTTGGTGAAAGAACTTTAAAAATATGCATAGATGGCGGGTTTTCCTGTCCTAATAGAGATGGAAGTAAAGGAATAGGTGGATGTATTTTTTGTAGTGAAAAAGGTTCTGGCGAACATATAAATTATGCAAATAATATCTCTATACAAGTAAAAAACTATTTTGCAAGCTATAAATCTAAACGAGCTAATAAATTTATAGCATATTTTCAAAATTTTACGAACACATATGATACTATAGAAAATTTAAAGCTAAAGTATGATTCTGCTTTAATTGATGATAGGATTGTTGGATTATCCATAGCAACTAGACCAGATTGTATTAATGAAGATATAGTAAAGTTAATACATAGCTACTCTAAAAAATATTATGTATGTGTTGAATTAGGTTTACAGTCTTCTAATGAAAATACAGGTATATTTATAAATAGATGTTATTCAAATAAAGATTTTTCTAATGCGGTATTTCTTCTAAATAAATATAATATTGATGTAGTTACACATATTATTGTAGGTTTGCCTAATGAAACTCTAGAAGATATAAAAAACACAGTAAATTTTATTAACTTGCATAATATTCAAGGGATTAAAATTCATTCTTGCTACATAGTTAAAAACACGAAACTTGAAAAATTGTATCAAGAAAGTAAATATACACCTTTAACATTAGATGAGTATTTAAATAGTTGCTTATATGTATTAACACATATTAATCCTAACATAGTTATACATAGAATATCTGGAGATGCTCCTAAAGATTTGCTAATTGCTCCCTCATGGAATCTTCATAAAAAATGGATTATTAACGGTATAGATAAATTGATGAAAGAAAAGAATTTATTTCAAGGAATGTATTATTGAAAACTATATTACTTAATGGTAAAATATTTTTAATTATAATAAAGGGGGAAAACTAATGAAAAGAAGTAATAATTATGGTATTACATTAATAGCTCTAGTTGTTACAATTGTTGTACTTTTAATCTTAGCTGGAATTACAATTAGGCTTGTATTTAGTAATGATGGTATAATTTCTAAAGCAAGGGAAGCAAAGAATGCTACTGAAAATTCAGAACTTTCCGATAGACAAGCATTAAATGATTTAGATAATTTAATAAATAATGTTTTTAATAGTAATCCATCAAATGATGATAATTCTTCCGGGTATCTTGATGGAGATGGGTCAGTGCAAAATCCTTACAGAGTATCTAGCATAGAAGATTTAGTTGCTTTTTCTCAAGATGTTAACTCTGGAAATAGTTATTCTGAAAAAAATGTTATTTTAGATGTAGACTTAAATTTTGAATCTGATAATTCTTATATAAATCCAAATACTACAGAATTTGGTGATATTAATGGTGATGGCACAACTTCTACTATAAAAGAAGAAGTCACCACTGGAAATGGATTTGTTCCAATTGGTACTATTGGTTCATCTCCTGCAGATGGAAATATGTTTAGTGGTACGTTTGATGGTCAAAATCATTCCATTGAGAACTATAACATAAATGTATCTCATATACCACAGGGCGGTGCTTTAGCATTATTTTTATCTAATAATGGAACTATTAAAAATTTAAATATAAATAGTATGGATATTTCTTCTACTAGTTCTATAGATGATGATGTATACATTACAAGTCTTTGCTTCTTAAATAATGGAACTATTGAAAATTGTAGTGTTACAGGCGATATATCTGGAACAGATACAAATATATATTTTTCTTCTATAGCTGGAAACAATTATGGTACAATTAAAAATTGTTATAATAAAGCTAATATAAATTTTACCACAGATAAAATAACAATTGCGGCATCTGGAATTTGTACTAATAACTATGGTAAAATTTTAATGTCAGCAAATGAAGGTAATATAAATGCTACTTTCAGTGACATTTATGGTAGTGCTATTGTACCTGTAGCAATAACTTATAGAACAGCATCTTTTAGTGGTATTGCAAATAATAATGTTGGCGAAATAAATGGTTGTTACAATTCTGGTATTTTATCTACAAATAATGCGGAACAATCGATTATTTCTGGAATATCAGCTAATAATTATCAAGGTCAAACAAATGGTAAAATATATAATTCATATAATCTTGGAAATTTAAGTGGGGATGCTACTTTATCAAATACTATCGTATCTGGAATTAGTAGTTCTGAAAAAGGTATTATACAAAATTGCTATAATGTAGGTGTCACTAATGTATCCTGTTCTTTCTTTTCACAAATGGGTATTTCAAAAGGTTTATCAATTGGTTTAAGTAGTAATATGAGTAATTGTTATACTTTAAACGACGTTTCTGAAGATGATAAATACAAACAATTGCCAGGCGTAGAATTTGGTGGCATAACTACATTAGATTCAGATGCTATGAAAAATGAGTCTTTAGCTGATAGTTTAAACAAATCAATAGACTCTGAATATAATGGAAAAATTTTATTTATAAAAAATGCCAACGGTTATCCAACAGTATCTATGAATTAATTTTAACAAAGACATTTCAATATGAAATGTCTTTGTTTGTCATTTTATGTAAAGTATGGTATAATTAATATGTTATGGGTAATAACCCATTTTTATATATAGTTACTTTCTAATATCACCTAATGGTGTTTACATATAATTTACGTCATCTTAGAAAAAGAAAGGATGAAAAAAATGCTTATTATTTTGTTTTATCTTCTTACAGAAGTAGTATTACCTCGGTCAGTGAATCTTACTGGATACATCTTTGACAACTTACTAATAGCTTTAATCGTACTCTTTGGAATTGTACTGCTTTTAAGTGCGGTAGGGATTCGTGTTCCCAATCCTGGATCTTCTATCATCTCCGGAGTTTTTCAGTTGCTTAAGTTTATTGGGTCACAAATTTTTATGGCTATCAAATGGCTTATACGCGCATTTATTCACGCAGTCCCGCGTATTTATCGTGGTAACCGGACAATTCTTATGAGATACTTTAATCCTGTTATCGCACACAGACTTGCAATACTCGTTACGATTCTTTGGGTAATAATTATCATTTAGCATTTTAGAACAGCTACTAGTACTACTAGTGGCTGTTTTCCTTTTATATTACATTATTAACTTTTATATATTCTAATAAAGCATTACATCCATCATAAATATCGTTAAATGCTTTCGTAAAATTTCCCGTGTACCATGGATCTTCTATATCTCTAGTATTTTTAGTAAAGTCTAATAGTTTGCATACTTTATTTTTTTCATTTTTTTCAATTATTCTTAATATATTTCTTATATTTGAACTATCCATTCCAATTATATAATCAAACTTATTATAATCTTCTTTAGTTAGCCTTCTTGCTTTACGTTTTTCATAAGGTATACCATTTTCCTGTAACTTTCTTTTTGCCTCTTGGTGCATATCATTACCAATTTCTTCATAGCTTGTAGCAACCGATTCTATTTTAAATTTTACTTGCAATTTTTCTTTTTTTACTAAATCTTTAAAAATGAATTCTGCCATAGGAGATCTACAAATATTTCCTAAGCAAACAAATAATACACTAACCATATTTCTTTCCTTTACTTTTTATTATTTTTATTTATTTTATTAAAAAAAACTATTATTTGCAATACAATATTTTATTATCAATATGATATAATAAATATAATTTTTAAATATTGTAAAGGAGGTAATGTATGGAATTTGAAAATGTACTAAAAGTAGATAAGGAAGTTTATAATGCTTTAATTGCTGAAAAAGGGAGACAGCAAAATTGCTTAGAACTAATAGCTAGCGAAAACTTTACAAGTTTGGCTGTTATGGAAGCTATGGGAAGTTATCATACTAACAAATATGCAGAAGGTTATCCTGGGAACAGATATTATGCTGGATGTGAATTTGTAGATATAACAGAAAATTTGGCAAGAGATAGAGCTTGTAAATTATTTAATGCAGAACATGCAAATGTTCAGCCCCATAGTGGTGCCCAAGCAAATGAAGCAGTTTATATTGCTTGTTTAAAAACTGGTGACAAAGTATTAACAATGACATTAAATTCAGGTGCTCACATAACTCATATGTCTTCTGCTACTGCCCAAAGTAGATTTTACACCCCTATATATTATGATGTAAATCCTAATACTTACTTAATAGACTATGATGAAGTTGAAAAATTAGCATTAGAAGACTTACCAAGGCTTATTATATGTGGAGCTAGTGCTTATCCTAGACAAATTGATTTTAAAAAATTTAGAGAAATTACTGATAAAGTAAATGAAGTTAAATCTAAAAATGGTGAATTGTCTCAAGAAACCAAATGCTTGCTTATGTGTGATATGGCACATATTGCTGGTCTTGTTGCTACAGGTCTACATCCAAGCCCTATTCCATATTGCGATTTTGTAACTTCTACCACTCATAAAACTTTAAGAGGTCCTAGAGGAGGATTAATTCTATGTAAAAAAGAATGGGCTAAACAAATAGATTTAGCTGTTTTCCCTAGATTGCAAGGTGGTGGTCTTCAACATGTTGTAGCTGCTAAAGCTGTATGTTTTGGCGAAGATCTAAAACCAGAATTTACTCAGTATATAAAGCAAGTAGTTGCCAATTCCAAAAAATTAGCTGAGAGTTTAATTAAATATGGCTTTAATGTATTAACTGGAGGTACCGATAATCATCTTATTTTGTTAGATTTAAGAAATAAAGGAATTTCTGGAAAGGAATTAGAAGGAAGATTGGATAAAGTTGGTATTACTGTTAATAAAAACGCTGTTCCATTTGATACAGAAAAGAAAACAATTACAAGCGGTATTAGGTTAGGCACACCTGCTTTAACCACAAGAGGATTTGTAGAAGATGATATGGTAGTTATTGCCAGATTAATTAATATGATGACTGAACATAATTATTTGGACTATGAAAGTGAAGTAAAAAATGAAGTGAAAATGCTTTGTAAGAAG
This sequence comes from Clostridia bacterium, assembly GCA_017886645.1. GTDB lineage: Bacteria > Bacillota > Clostridia > TANB77 > CAG-508 > CAG-273. The sequence continues at coordinate 3,355 of JAGHJM010000043.1, read as the reverse complement.
CATCCGCTTTATGAGTAGTGGAGGTGTGTTTGTATAGCATTGAATTTTATGCTAAATTATGCTATAATAGATATATTAAACACTTTGGAGGTATGCTAAAATGCTGAAATGGTATTATTATGTTTGGTCTATTCTTTGGGTTTTCTTCGTATTTGACCATATGCTTGATCAAGAATGGCCCTTAGCAATAATGTCTATCCTTTTTGCCCTCTATTTTATTAGAGGTTACCTCAAACTTGCCAATAATTAATGGCTTCCCGCTTATGCGGGCTTTTTTATTTTATCTTACTAATTATTCTTTCAATAATAATTCCAATCTGTTTAATTTATTCATACTATCGCTTATATGTAGTGTAACTTCTAAATCTGTTTCAAACTCACACATCGTTTCATCATACTCATCTATTTTTAATAATCTTATTTTCTGACTTATTACTATCTAAGATACTATACTTATAAAACTTCTCTTTATCGATTTGCATTTTTTTTTAATTTTTTTATAATATTTATATCATTTATTGGAGGTGACAAAAATGCGGATTGAGATTAAGTTGGTCGATTCCAATCACTGCAAAATCTACAGAAGGCGATTTTTATTTTTTAAGGAGTTGGTTGCTGAAGTCGAACGTCTGAACAAGTCTCTCGTATGTTTCCATCCTGTTATAGAAGGCCCTCGTATTTTAGATGCTTCCGAATACCTTTCTCAGAGTGCTCTCTCCTATATGAACAGAATGGATTAGGCACCCCATCCTCCTGATTACAGGAGGATTTTTATTGCTTAGACTATTTTGAACATTTATGCTCTTACTACCACAAATCATCAAAATAAAGTAGAATTATATAAATAAAAATCTCAAGTGATAAAATATAAAGTCTATAATTATCTATTACAATTTTTGTATACATAATTATAGACTTTTATTTAGATATTACTAATTACACTTAACCACATCTGTTTTATAAAAGTTTTTTTGTCCATAAACAGACAATATCAATGAAATCGACATCATATAGATAATTATACTAGCGTTATCATGTGTTATAAATGGCATAGTAGTTAAACCTATATTTATTATTCCAAGTATGGTAAATAAGTTTAATAAGCATTGTATAAATATAAAAGAGCCTAACCCTATGATTAACAATTTACCATATTCATCTTTTACAGCTTTATAGCTAAATATCGCCTTTATAGTTAATAATGTGAACAAAGAAACTATAACTATTCCCAAAACTTTACCATATTGTTCTATTAAGTATATAAAAGAATAATTTGAAAAATTCATATAATAATAATCTGCATCCATCTCACTTATATTATCAGAACTTCCTATCATTTTCGAACTATTCAATCTATCTTGCATATAAGAAAGTTCAGCATCTGGATTTAACATTCTTGATAATAAATGTGGCTGTGCAAGTGTTATATTTGAAATAATTATAATAAATATGCAGAATATTATAGCAATTGTAACTTTATTGTACTTTTTTATATTTAAAGTAAAAACTTTAATTGTTGATAGTATCATATATATAGTTAAAGTTATAATAAAAAGTATCATATCATTGGAAACGTAAAGTAATGCCAAAGAAAAAATTGTGAATGTTATAAATATTATTAAATTTCTTTTATCTTTTACATTTAAATTATTGATAAATGCAGAAAAAGATAAAATATATGCAAATACAGCTATAATATTTAAGTTTATATGCACATTATTTAGTATTTCAAAATAATTATTATTGTATAAATAAATATTAGAAAAATTAACTAATATTCCCAAAAGTCCTATACCGAATGTAAAACTTTTGTAACTTCTTATAATCAATAAAATATAATACAATAGAAATAATTATCCCTATAACAATATATAGTATATTTCTAGAAATATATTCCATGCTATTTTTTTCTACTGCGACAGTTATAGTTAATAAAGCGTTTGTCACTATTAGTAATATAAAAATGATTAGCATTTTCCAATCCAATTTTCTTTTATAAACTTTATTAAAGTCTTTTGCTATTTGCTCAGGATCCCCCATATCAGTTACTGCTTTAATTTCAGCCTCTTTACTATCTAATCCTGCCTCTATGTAATTTTTCTTTCCCTCCAATATATGCTCGTATAATTCACTTTTTACAGATTCTCTTATAGGAGAATATATAATATTTTCACTTACAAGTTGAAGAAAATCATTAACATCTTTACTCATATTCAAAGGAAACACCTCCAATTACATTGTTAATGCAATTAGCATACTTTTTCCATTCATTCTTTTCTTTTTTTAAAAATTTCATACCATTTTCCGTTATATGATAATATTTTTTCTTTCTTTTACTTTCAGTTTCTTCCCAATATGATTTTATGAGTTCATCATTTTCCAAAGAATGTAATATTGGATATAAACAACCTTCTTTCAATGAAAAATAGTTTTTGGATAATTCTTTTAATTCCTGAATTAACTGATAGCCGTACATATCTTTTTTTGAAAGTAAACTTAATAGTAACATTTTAATATCACTTCTATTAAAGTTATAACTTTTTGCCATATCACCCCTCCTTTATATACATATAATCTCTATGCATAGAGTATATACTATATATCTGTTAAAGTCAATATAACCTTATAATAAATTTTTCATAAATTTGATTATATAGATTATCTAATATTGCTTTTTCTGATTAATTTTTATAATTTTCACATATCTAGTATCTGTTACAATGTTAGAAATATTTTTATTTTTTTGTATATTACCACTAAAAAATTAATATAATTTTAATATTGCATTTTTCTGGCATAATTATTATATTTAAAAGTATTTCATATTTTCAATTCGAATTTCATTCTTTGAATATAATATATTTTGTTAAAGTCCATACTTTTATGGTATAATTATTTGCTTTTCAAAATGTATTATCATTTTTACTTCTAACATAAAAAATTACAATTAAATGTTACGTTTGGATATGATATAATTCTATAATAAATAGTTCTAATACTTTTGGAGTTATAGTTTGCTACTAAGCTTTGATATGATATAATATGAAACAAAAAACATTCAGCAATATAAAGTTATAGTTTTCTACTAAGTTTTGATATGATATAATAGGCAAATGGACTTCTACTAAAGAGCCACAGTTATAGTTTGCTACTAAGTTTTGATATGATATAATTACAAAACCGTTCCAAGCAACTACGTTACCGTTATAGTTTGCTACTAAGTTTTGATATGATATAATAACAAAAACAACGTGTAAAACAAGTCTAGTGTTATAGTTTGCTACTAAGTTTTGATATGATATAATTTGCAACTCTCGACAATTCTCAACTTTACAGTTATAGTTTGCTACTAAGT
>JAGHJM010000042.1 GCA_017886645.1 Clostridia bacterium | reverse complement strand
TATCAAGATGTATATGAATCTTTTTCAAGCTATCGTGAGAAAAGAGCACAATCAAGAAAACTTTTCTTTGATGAAAAAAGACAGCATAAATTTTTAAAAGCTTTAGAAAATTTAGGATTAACAGCACAAAAAGAAGATACAACAAGTAAAAATATTAATAGAAATACTGCAATAGGAAGTTTAATACAATATGGAGAAACAATATCAGAAGAATTTGCAAAAGCTTATTTAATGAAGAAGAAGTTTGAAGAAGCTCATGAAAATGGAGATATTTATATACATGACTTAAGCTTTTTTCCAATGGGTACAACAACTTGCTGTCAAATAGATTTAAATAAACTTTTTAAAGATGGTTTTTCTACAGGATATGGTTTTATAAGAGAACCTAACGATATATCTTCATATACAGCTTTAGCAGCAAGAGCAATACAAGTAAATCAAAATGATCAACATGGAATTCAGTCAATTCCAGCATTTGATTTTTATATGGCACCTGGAATATTAAAAACTTTTAAAAAACAATTTAAACAGATTATTTATGATTATTTAGAATTAACAGATTTTGATAAATTTATTGCTATTAACGGAATAGAAAGAGAAATAGAAAGGATAAGTACAATTGACTTTGAAATATCAATATTTTATAAATATTGTAGAGAATCAGAAGAATTAAAAAGAATGTTTAATATTTCATATAAAAAGGCATTGGAAAAAACTAATAAGATTACATATCAGTCAATGGAAGCTTTTATACATAATTTAAATACAGTAAATTCACGTGCAGGAAATAGAGTACCACTTTCATCTGTTTGCTTTGGAACAGATACTTCACCAGAAGGAAGAATGGTTTCAAAAAATTTTTTAGAGGCAATAGAAGCAGGGATAGGAAATCACGAAAATGCTAAATTTCCTATTTCAATATTTAAGGTAAAAGAAGGTGTAAATTATTTTCCTAAAGATGAAAATTACGACTTATATGAACGTGCATGTGAAGTTTCACTAGATAGGGAAATTCCTACATTTGAATTTTTAGATGCGACTTTTAATAAAAAATTTTATAATAATGGAGATTTTGATTCAGAAGTAGCATATATGGGATATAGGACTAGAGTCATGGAAAATATAGTAGATGAGGATAAACAGAATACTTCTGGAAGGGGAAATTTATCAATAACTTCTATAAATTTACCAAGAATAGGAATAAAACATGGAATTATTTTAAATAATAAAATTGATTTGGATAGTTTTTTTAAAGAATTAGAAGAAAAACTTGACCTAGTAAAAGACCAATTATTAGAAAGATTTGATATACAATGTAGTAAAAAAGTGTTTAATTTTCCATTTTTGCTAAAGCAAGGACTTTGGATGGATGGAGAAAAACTAAAAAATACAGATAGTTTAAAAAAGGTGTTAAAGCATGGTACTATGTCAATAGGCTTTACTGGATTAGCAGAATGTTTAAAGGCTTTAGTAGGAAAACATCATGGCGAGTCAAAAGAAGCACAAAAACTAGGAATAAAAATAGTTGCATTTATGAGAGAAAAATGTGACCAATATTCAGGAAAATATAATTTGAATTTTAATCTAATAGCGACGCCAGCAGGAAACTTAACATCAGAACTTATAAAAATGGATCAAGCAATATATGGAAAATTAAAAGAGGTAACAGATAAAAAAATTTATACAGATTCATTTCATATACCAATTAATTTTAAAATAGAACCAAAAAAGAAAATAGAAATAGAAGCACCATACCATGAATTAACAAATGGAGGTCATATTACAGAAATTAATTTAGAATATACACCTACTAAAAAAGAATTTATGGAACTATTAGATTTTATGAAAAAAGAAAATATAGGATATGGAACTATATATAAAAGTTTAGTTGACAACTAAAGTTTATTTATATAAAATATTATCGTTGTTTTAAATAAGTATAAATGATGGGAGCTATGAATAATGTTAGAAAAGTTAAAGAAAATTTATAAACCAAGTATTGTACAAGCAATTTTTATTATATTGCCTTTTGTAGAAATAATTACATCATATATGGTAATGAATATAGATTTTCCAATTACACTTGGAGTTATTTATAAAACATTATTTTTAATATATGGGGCAGTTTATTTAATATTTGTTGATAAAGATAATAGAAAATGGAATTATATTTTATTAGGAATATTTGTTGCTACAATATTAATTAATATTGTGTTAACTCTAAATAATTTTGCTATGTCAGAATTATTTAGAAAAGCAGTAGATCTTACTAAATATACTTGTTTCCCAATAACACTATTCTTTTTATATAGATATTTAAAAAATGGGAACAAATTTGACTTAAAAACACTTGTATATAGTGCAGGAATTTATGCAACAACAATACTTTTATCTGCAATTACTGGAACAGCAATACCAACATATGATACAGCACCAGAAAGAGGAATTTCAGGATGGATATATTCAGGAAATGAATTAAGTGCTATGATGTCTCTTTTTTATCCAATAGCTATATATTATACTGCTAAAAATAGATCATTTTCTTTTGTATTTATTTTAGCAGTTATGACATATGGACTACTAGTAATTGGAACAAAGACATCACTAATAGGCTTAGTCTTAGCTGTTATTGGAATTTTAATATTTTCGCTTATTGTTTGGATTTGGAAGAAAAACAAAGTTGCTAAAAGTGCTTTTATTATATCAGTTATATTAACAATAGCAGTAGCAATTGCAATGCCATATTCTCCATCATATAAATATATTGAAGGAAGAATTAATAAAATAATTAATCAACAGCAAGATCAAGAAGAAAATACCTCTAGTGTAGAGCAATTTATATTTAATGGTAGAGAAAAATATATTTACGAACAAAAACAGCTTGCGGCAAATGCAACTCCTTTAGAATTGTTATTTGGGTTAAAAGATACTAACAGAGTTATTGATGAAACTGGGGATTATACTATTGTAGAAAGAGACTTCCACGATATTAAATTTGGATATGGTTTTGTAGGGTTAGCAGTATACTTAGCTCCAATAGCACTTATTGCTATAGAATTTTTAATAAAATTGTTTAAGAATTTCAAAAAAGAATGTACAGTTAGAAATTTTTGCATAGGTTTAAGTATATTATTAGGTTTGGGAATATCATATATAGTAGGACATGTTTTGTTAGCACCAACAGTAGCAATGTTCTTAGCTGTAATAATTGCAAAATTTAAAGACACGCAAAACAAGGAAAATGAATTAGATGATGAGACAACAAAAAAATCAATGATAATTTATATGCCTAAATTGTCACTTGGTGGAATGGAAATATCTTTAATAAATTTGTTAAATTTAAGTTATATAAAAAATGAATATAATATAACATTAAATTTAGGATATTGTACAGATAAAGAACTTCTAAAAAGATTACCAGAAGAGGTACATTTGAAATTAGTATATAGAGGAAAATGGAATAAGTTTGGAAAAGCAATAGCTACTATAAAATATTTGGTAGAATACTTTAATAGCATTTTTAATAAGTATGATATAGCTATTTGTTATTCATATCATCATAAAATATTATCTATATTGACAAGAAATTCTAGTAAAAAAACAATTATGTTTATGCATACAGAAATAATGAGTTCTAGAACAGAAGAAGAAAGAAATAAATTATTGCAAAATGTTAAATTTGACAAATTCAAGGAAATTATTTGTGTATCAGAAAGTGCAAAAAGAGAAATGGAAGAATTACTTCCAAATTATACTGGAAAAGTTTTTGTGGCAAATAATTATATTGATGGAAAAAAGATTATGGAGATGTCAAAAAAAGAGATAGAGGATGAAAAAAATAATAAAACTGTATTTATTAATATTTCAAGACATTACGAAAAACATAAAAAAATTAGTAGAATTATAGAATCTGCAGACAGATTAAGAAAAGATGGATATAAGGATTTTATAGTATGGTTAATTGGAGATGGAGAAGACCATTTATTATATCAAAAAATGATTACAGAAAAACACTTAGAAAATGTTATATATTTAAAGGGAAATCAAATGAATCCATACAAATATTTATCTCAAAGTGATTGTTTAATTGTATCATCTGAATTTGAAGGATATGGAGTAGTTATTGATGAAGCAAGAGTATTAGGTAAACCAGTAATTTCTACAGATGTAGGAGATGCAAAAAACATTTTGGCTGAAGGTTTTGGAATAATATGCGAAAATTCTGAAGATGGTATAGATAAAGCTATGAAAGAATTTTTAGATAAAGGTTACAAAATAAAGAAAGAATTTGACTATAAAAAATCTAATAAACAAATTGATAAAAAATTAAAAGAAGCGATAGCAAATTTAGAAAAATAAAGAGGAAATAAGTATGAAGAAAGATGAAAGAAAAAAGGTAATGTTTATTTCTAGTGTTGGAGGACATTTAACCCAACTATTACAATTAAAAAAAATATTTGATGATTATAATTATGTATTAGTAACAGAAAAAACTGGAGTCACGACTAATTTAAAAGAAAAATATAAAACTGAGTATTTAGTATATGGAACAAGAAAATATTTGTTTCCTTATATATCTAAATTTACTTTTAATATATTTAAATCACTATATTTATTTATAAAATATAGACCAAAAGTAGTTGTGACAACAGGTACACATACAGCTGTGCCAATGTGCTATATAGCAAGATTGTTCGGAAGAAAAGTAATATTTATAGAAAGTTTTGCTAAGAGAAATAGTCCTACAATGGCAGGAAAAATGGTATATCCTATTGCAACAACATTTGTAGTACAATGGGAGAGCATGTTAGAATTTTATCCAAAAGCTGAGTATTGGGGGTGGATTTATTGATACTTGTAACATTAGGAACACAAGCAGAACCTTTTACTAGGTTATTAGATGCTATAGAAAATTCAAGTATAGAAGATGAGATTGTAGTACAAGCGGGAAATACTGCATATGAGAGTAAAAAAATGAAAATATTAAAGTTTATGTCATATCAGGAAATGGATGAATTAGTAGATAAAGCAGACTTAATAATTACTCATGGAGGAACTGGTTCTATAGTTGGACCTCTAAAAAAAGGAAAAAAGATTATAGGTTGTGCAAGGCTTCAAAAATATGATGAACATGTAGATGATCACCAAGAAGAATTAATTAGTGCATTTGTGGCAAAAGGATACATATTAGAATTTAAAGATGGAGATAATTTAGATGATATAATTGAAAAAGCTAAAGATTTCAAACCAAATGAGTATCATAGTAATACAGAAAATTTTATAAAAAAATTAAAAGAAAAAATAGGATAAAATGATATAGCTTTTAGTTATACTAAAAGCTATATCATTTTGAATATTGAAAGGAAAAATTTATGAATAATGAAAATAGTAAATTTGAATATTTAATAGGAAAGAAAGTAAAAGTTATAGTAGATAGAAAAATGGGAAATAAACATCCAAAATATGAATTTATATATCCAATAAACTATGGATATATAGAAAATATAATAAGTGGTGATGGGGAAGAATTAGATGTATATATTTTAGGAATATTTGAACCAGTTAATGAGTTTGAAGGAGTATGCATAGCAATAATACACAGGTTAGAGGAAGATGATGATAAATTAGTGATTGTTCCAGATAATAAGTGTTATAATCCAGATCAGATTGAAGCTTTAGTAGAGTTTCAAGAAAGATTTTTTAAACATAAGTTAATAACTGAATAAATGAATTTTGTATAAAAATATAGTAAGAAACTAAAATAAAAAGCATATAATATAATTTGTTTGTGCAGTTGGGACGAACAAGCCTAAAATTATACTATATTGATTGCTTTGAAAAATATTACTAGTTATATAAAATTTATTTATTCAGTTTTGTTGCTAATTATTAATTAAATTTTCAAATCTTTCGAGCGTTTGTGAATTTGCTTTATTAATATCAAAAGAAAATGGTTTAAATGGTTTATCATTTATAACAGATAATACAACTTTATATAAGCTTTTTGTACTCATATCATCTGCAAGAAGCATAGAATTTTCTGGGGCCATGTATTTATAAACATCAATAGACCCTGCAATAGGAGTTGCTATAACAGGAATACCCATAATTAAACTTTCTATAATAGTAGTAGGAAGTCCTTCTAAATCTGATGGAGATAAATATGCGTTACATTGTTTAAAAACTGGAGGAAGATTTATTACTTTTCCAAGTAATATTATTATATCTTCCAGTTTAAAAGTAATTATTTGTTCTTCTATCCATGGACGCAAAGGACCATCTCCAGCTATATATAAATTACATTTTATATTATTTTCTTTTAGAAGTTTTGCTAAATCAATAAGCCTATCAAAGCCTTTTGTTTTTACTAGTCTACTGACGGTTATAAAATTGAATCCATTTTTTAAAACAAAATTTTCATTAGTTTCAGGATATGTACGTTCTTTTACAATATTCCAACAATAATCAAGCTTATCTTTTAATTCTGGTTTAAATGTTTTAAAATTTTTACATACAGATTCACTAACACATATAATTTTATCAAAATACTTATATTGCTTATAAATTTTAGTAAATTGTTTTTTAAATTCATCTCTAAGCTTATATTGTCTGGCAAAATCTGTATGAACCCAAATTAATTTTTTCTTTGAATTTGCTTTAGCTGCAATCCAATTTGAAAACAAATGATAACCAGAAAAAGAAATTGAGACATCATATTCTTTTTTAGGAATAAAGTGTTTTACTGTAAATTTGCTAAGAAAGATATTTTTTAAAATTCTTTTTATAAAATTTCTTGATAAAACTATGTTCTTCCAAAAATTTTGATGTTTGGTCTCATTCCATATAGGAATTACATTTATCCAATCAGGAATTTTTTCTAAAAAATCACCTTTAGGATAATAAAGTATTAAATCTATGTTATATTTTTCTTTATCTAAACTGTTTAACAAATTAAGAAGTACAGTTTCAATTCCGCCAACTTCCATATGAATTTGTGAAATTAATATATTTTTCTTTGAAGCCATTTTACATCTCCCTAAAAATTTTTTATTATTGTATCATATATTGAACATAAGTTAAAGAATTAATAATATAATTTGAGATTGTTTTATTTTTTAAGTAAAAATGTTGTAAAAAAAGTTTACTCTGGGAAAATATAATGTTATAATCGTATGCGAGGAGGAATTACTATGTGGGGAGATATTGCTATTGCGTTTTTGTTGGGATGTATTACAGCATTTGTAGTAACACCATTTAGTATGAAAATTGCAAAAAAATATGGAGCTATAGATATTCCAAATGATAGAAGAGTAAATAAAAAACCAATGCCAAGACTTCGGTGGTATTGCAGTTATAGCAGGATTTTTTGTATCAGTTTTATATTTGTTAATTGCTATGAGTTTGGAAAAAACAATAGATTTATTTGGACCAGAAAAATATTGGTTAAAGCTAGTAGGATTTTTTGTAGGAATTATTATTTTAGGAATAACATGTTTTATAGATGATACAAAAGGAATAAAGAGCATAACAAAGTTAATTGTACAAATATTAGCAGCTGTTATAGTTGTGATTTGTGGAATAAGGATAGAACATTTTGAGTTACCTTTTTTCAATAATCAAATTGGATTGAATAACGTTTTGTCTTATATAATAACTGTTTGTTGGATTGTTGGTGTAACAAATGCTATAAATTTAATAGATGGTTTAGATGGGTTATCTTCAGGTATTAGCCTAATTGCATGTATTTCATTAATGATTATATTTACTTTAAATGGTTCACCAATAATTGCAGTGGTATTAATAGCAGCATTAGCAGGTGCAATTGTTGGATTTTTACCATATAATTTCAATCCTGCAAAAACATTTATTGGAGATACAGGCTCAAACTTTTTAGGATTTTCACTTGCAGTTATATCAATACTAGGTGTAGCAAAAACCTATACAGCCCTTGTATTAATTGCACCAATTATAGTTTTAGCATTACCAATTTTTGATACTCTATTTGCAATATTTAGAAGAATTAAAAATGGAAAATCATTAAAAGCTGTATTTAAAGCAGATAAAGGACACTTACATCATAGATTAATGCAAAAAGGATATTCTCAAAAAACAGCTGTTTTTATACTTTATGGAATTACAGCAACATTTGGAATGTTTGCAGTTATATTATTAGATAGTGGTGTATGGAAGGCATTATCTTTTGCATTAATTGTAATTGCTATATTAGCCTTAGGATATAAAAATATTTTTAAATTAAAGAAAAATGTAATTAAAATAGAAAAGGAAATAAAAGAAGAATCAATTGAAAATCATAATCATAGAGAAGATAAAGAGTAGGTTTAGAAAATATGGATACTTTAGATGAATTAAAAGAAAAAGTAAAAAATTCTACTGACAGTGAATTTATACTAGAAACACTAAAAGCAAATGAAAAAATACAGAATGATAGAGAAGTAATTTTGTCTGCTGTAAAAGTAGATGGACAGGCATTATATTATGCAGGAAAAGATCTTAGAAATGATAAAGAAATTGTATTAGAGGCTGTTACAAGAAAAGGGTTAATTTTAAAATATGCAAGTAATAAACTAAGATCAGATAAAGAAATTGCCATGGCAGCCGTAAAGCAAGATAAAAGAGCATTAGAATATATATCAAGCGAGGAATTAAAAAAAGATAATGATATTGTAAATTTAATTACATAAATTGTGTATAAAAAAATGAAAATGTTAGACACTATTATTATAGTTGTTTAACATTTTTTTAAGGATTTGTGATATGGGTGTTTCGTGGATAAAATATGAAAAAGATAAAGAAAGTTTTAAGTTACCAGAGGTATTAGGTTTTGACGTAGTTAAATTAAAAAATCTTGAAGATGCAGATAAAAAAATAGAAGAACTAGTAAAAAATGATTGCAGAACAATAATTATATCAAACGATGTAGCAGGATATTCAGAAGATATAATAAAAAAATATAATAAAGATCCTAATGTAAAAATAGTAATTTCATTTGATAAAGATATTTTATAAAAATGTATAAGAATAGTAAATTGGTAAAAAATATATGTATAAATCTAATGGAGGTACATATATGAATACTGAAAATATGAAAAATATACTTATATTAAAAGATTTACCGTCAAATTTAGTAGAGGAGGCGATTGTATTTTTAAAGCAAAATCAAAAAATAAGAAAGCCTGAATATATAGAAAATAAAGATAAATTTAAAAATAGTGAAAATGGAAACAAAAATAAAGACAATTTTTTAATAAATGAAGCAAAATTTGTTATATCTGATTATATTTTAAAAGTAGAAAAAGAAAATAGTGCTAGTACGACCATTGAGGGAACAGAAAAAATAAATAAGCAATATAAAAAAGTAAAAAGTATTAATTTTTGCTTAATTGTAGCATTATTAATTAGTATGATATTAAATTTTATATAAGTTAATAAAAAATATAGAATAAAATACCTTTTCCTTGAATATAGTTTTAAAAACTACAAAGGAAGAGGTGTTTTATTTTGGAAAGAACTATAAGTCCGGAAGATAGGCTAAAAAGAGCAGAGGAAATTTATTATAGAAGAAGGTCTAAAACATTACTTGGTTACAAGCAAGAAAAAGATAAAAAGGAAAGGCCCAATATATCTTTATTAAAAAAGATGTTTTTAAAAATATTAATTTGCATAGTAATTTATGTTATTTTCTACTTAATAAAAAATACATCATATTTTTTTTCAGAAGATGTTATAAATAAAACAAAAGAAATACTGAAATATGATATTAATTTTCAAAACCTATATAATGAAGCAATATTATTAATACAAGAAAATAAAAATAATATTCCATTATTAAATAGTTTGTTTAATAGTGAAGAACAAGATGAAAATTCAAAAGAAGAGAACAATGTTAATGTTATAGAAGAAAACGAAATAAAAGAAAATATAGAAACAGAAAACGTTAGTCAAGGAGGCGTAGGTGGAGGAAAAGAAGAAAATACACAAGTAGAAGAAAAAACAGAAAATGTAGAGGCTAAGTCTCAAATGGAAATAGATGCAGAATTTTTAAAAGCAAATTATAGTTTTATAAAGCCAGTAGAAGGTACTGTTACATCAAGATATGGAGAAAGAACACCAACAGATATAATATCTGCTAATCATTATGGAATAGATATTGGAGCAGATATGGGAACAGAAATTATTGCTTCAACAGATGGAGTAGTAGAACAGGTTTCAGAGGAAGGCGAATATGGAAAACATATAAAAATAAGAAATGGTGAAGCTGTAACTTTATATGCACATTGTAGTGAATTATTGGTAAAAGAAAATGAGGAAGTGAAGCAAGGAGATAAAATAGCATTGGTAGGAGATACTGGAAAAGCTACAGGACCACATTTACATTTCGAAATAAGAAGAAACAATAATATAATAAATCCTGATTATGTTTTGCAATTTTAACTTAGGAGGAGATAATGAAAATAACTATAGATTTAAAAATATTTTTATTTGCACTTATATTTATATTTACAAAACAGATTGAATTCTATGTTGTACTAATGACATATGCTATAGTGCATGAGTTTGGACATTTGATTTTCGGAATAATATTAGGATTTAAAGTAGAAACTTTTTCTATTACTCCTGTTGGCTTGCAAATAAGATTTAAACCTAAAATTGAAGAATATAATAAAAAAATAGAAAAAGGAACTAAAATTTGTTTAAAAAGAATGTACTTAGCATTAGCAGGACCTTTGACAAATTTTTTAATTGTATTCATTTTAATAATTTTAGGAAATATAGCAAATATACCAAAAACTATGTTTACTAATGAAATAGCAATATATTCAAATATATTAATAGCAATATTTAATTTAATTCCTATATATCCTTTAGATGGAGGAAGAATATTAAAAGAGATTTTACATATAAAATTAGGATTAAAAAAAGCATATTATTATACTAATAAAATAGCAAATATTACAATGATTGCATTAATGTTTATAAGTAGTATATTAATATTGTATATACATAACATAGCAATAATTATTATATTAATTTATTTAGGATATTTAGTATTAAAAAATAATAAAAATTATTACCTTATAGAAACTTGGAAATAAAAAGCAAATAAATTAGATTTTTTCTAATTTATTTTTTTTATTAAATTAATGAATTGACATGGAATATTAACAATGATATTATATTCTTATAAATAAAGTTCTAATAAATGTATACTGATTTATAAGAAAGGAATGAGTAATATGAGGGGTAAAAAAGGTATAACTTTGATAGCTCTTGTTGTAACAATTATAGTCCTTTTGATTTTAACAGGAATAACAATAAGCTTCGTTTTTAGTGATAATGGTGTAATTGCAAAAGCAAGACAGGCTAAATATGAAACTGAAAGTGCTGCACAAGCAGAACAAAAAGCAATGGAAGACATGATTGAATATTTTGATAATCTAAAATTAAGTCAAGCTAATCTAAAAATAGAAGTAGTCGCAGAGGTAGCCACAAATCAAGATGCAAATGATATTAGCTTATTAAGTGAATCAAATGAAGCTAATACAGAAAATAAAATGAAATTAAGTGGTGCAGAATTTACTTTGTCCACAGAACCATCTGGAAATGATGTGGAAAGTGTAATAGTAACTGGAGAAGACGGGAAAGCAGAGACAGAAGTAACATACAACAAAAATGAGGAGACAGTCTATTATGTAACTGCAACTAAAGCACCAGAAGGATATGTACTTCCTGCCGAAGAAAAAAAGATAGTAATTAATGAAAATGATATAAATAGTGACGGAACAGTACAATTAAATTTTGAATTTGAATATTCAAAATAATATAAATCTTAAGACTACATTTAATAAAACTATATTCTTTAAGTATAAGAATATAGTGAAAATTATGTAGTCTTATTTAATGTAAAATATAAACTTATTGTAGTATAGGGGAAACAATGGTAGCAGAGATTATATTAAATAGTAATGCTAAAGATTTAAATAAAGTATTTGATTATAATATACCTGACAATTTAGTAAATAATGCTAAAATTGGCAGTAGAGTTTTTGTGCAATTTGGAAATAGAAAAGAATTAGAAGATGGCTTTATTATTGGAATAAAAAAAGATTCAAAATATAAATTAAAAGATATTATAAATATTCAAGAAGAGGAAAAGATAGATACTAGAAAAATTGATTTAGCAAAATGGATGGCTAAAAGATATTTTTGTAATATTTCAGATTGCATAAAATTAATGTTACCACCAGGTACATCTAATAAAATAGTAGAAAATAGAACAAAAGAAAAAGTTGGGCAATTTGCTTTTTTAGTTGATGAAGAAAAGGCAAAAGAAGATTTAGAAAATGAAAAAATTAAATCAAGAAAACAAAAAGAATTGTTAGAATTTTTAATTGAAAATGGAGAGAATAGTGTATCTGATATAATTTCATTTACAGGAATAACAAGAGATGTTGTAAAAACTTTAGAGAAAAAAAATTATATTCAAATAATAGAAAAACAAGTAGAAAGGAATCCATTTATACATAAAGTAACAAAAAGAACGGACAAACTTAAATTTACTGAAGAACAAAAAAATGCATATGATAAAATTCAAGAATCCTTAGATAGAAAAGAATATCATGAATTTTTAATAGATGGAGTAACAGGTTCTGGAAAAACAGAGATATATTTACAACTTATAGAAAAAGTTTTAAATGAAAATAAAACAAGTATTATGCTTGTACCAGAAATTTCACTAACACCACAAACTGTTGATAGATTTATTGCTAGATTTGGAGAAGAAAAAATTGCTGTATTACACAGTAAATTGTCAATAGGGGAAAGATTTGATCAATGGAATAAAATAAAAAATGGAGATTCAAAAATTGTAATTGGTGCACGATCTGCAATTTTTGCTCCTATAGAAAATTTGGGAATTATTATAATAGATGAAGAACATGATAATTCATATAAATCAGAATCTACACCGAGATATGATGCAAAAGATATTGCAAAATATTTAGGAATGAAAAATAATATACCAGTAGTTTTAGGAAGTGCAACACCTGATACAAAATCTTTATATAATGTGATGAATGGAGATAGTACTTTACTAAAATTAACTACTAGGGCTAACAATGCTATTTTGCCAGAAATTGAAGTAGTAGATTTAAGAGAAGAGTTAGCAAATAAAAATAAATCAATGATTAGCAAAAAACTAAAAGAAGAAATAAACAATAATTTAAAAGAAAACAAACAAACAATTTTGTTTTTAAATAGAAGAGGTTTTTCAACATTTATAATGTGTAGAGATTGTGGATACACAGCAAAATGTAAAAACTGTAATATAACATTAACATATCATGCAAGTGAAAATAAATTAAAATGCCATTATTGTGGATATGAAACAAATGCAATAACCAAATGTCCTTCTTGTAAAAGCGAAAATATAAGATATTTTGGAACAGGAACTCAAAAGTTAGAAGCTGAGATAAAAAATATGTTTCCAAAAGCAAGGACTTTAAGAATGGATGTAGATACAGTTACTAAAAAAAATTCACATGAAAAGATATTAAATGATTTTAAAGAGCAAAAAGCAGACATATTAATTGGAACACAAATGGTAGTAAAAGGACATCATTTTCCAAATGTCACTTTAGTTGGTGTTATTTCAGCAGATGGTAGTTTAAATATTGATGATTATAGAGCAAATGAGATTACATTTCAAATATTAACACAGGTTGCGGGGAGAGCCGGAAGAGGCGAAAATAAAGGCAAAGTAATTATTCAAACATATAATCCAGACAGCTTTGCAATAGAGTGTGTAAAAAATCAAAATAATGAATTATTTTATGATATTGAAATGAAATTAAGGAAACAATTGAAATATCCACCATTTTGCGATATAATAATAATTGGTATTAATTCATTAGATGAAAATAAAACAATAGAAGTTGCTAGAAAATTACATAAATATTTGAAAGAGCGAGTAGAAAAAGAAAATATAGGTATAATGCTATATAAGGCATTACCAGCACCAATAGACAGGATTCAAAATAAATATAGATGGAGAATTTTAATAAAATGTAAATTTGGTGAGGATATAATAAAGCTTATGAATGATACTATAGATAAATCACAAAAAATAAAGGAATGCAAAAATGGAGATGTAAAAATTAGCATTGATGTAAATCCAAATAGTATGCTATAGAAAGGAGATAAAATGGCAATTAGACAAGTAAGATTAGAAACAGATGAAATTTTAAGAAAAAAAGCAAAAGAAGTAGATGAAGTAGATGATAGAATAAGAGAAATATTAGATGATATGTTAGAAACAATGTATGAATATAATGGAGTAGGGCTAGCAGGACCCCAAATAGGCATTTTAAAAAGAATTATTGTTATAGATTTATATGATGGAAGCAAACCTTTAAAGCTTGTTAATCCAAGAATAATTAAACAAAAAGGTGAACAAGAAGTAGACGAAGGGTGCTTAAGCTTTCCTAATGAATTTGCAAAATTAATAAGACCAGCAGAGGTAATTGTAGAGGCATTAAACGAAAATGGAAAAAAAGTAAAAATAAAAGGCGAAGGGCTTTTAGCACAAGCTTTAGCTCATGAAATAGACCATCTAGATGGAATATTATTTGTAGATAAAATGATACCAGGAACACTTCATTATGTAGATCCAAATGAACCAGAAGAAAAATAAGATAAAAAATGCTAGTTATATAATTTATAATTAGCATTTTTTATGATATACAAAATGGAAAAACTTTACTTTCTAGTTAATAATTTTAATAGTTTAGATTGCAATTTTACATAATATGTGATATAATTTTTTATAGAATTCTGGGATAACCAGAAGAATAAAATGCATTGGAGTGAGAAAGAAATGCAAGTAGAAACAAAAGAGGGATTGGAAGAGCAGTTCCTTCAATACAAGAAGGAAACAGGAAAACCTTCAAGGATATACCTCCAGAACGGCGTCCCGCTTGATGGACGGATCTTTGACTATGACAGCAATTGCATTATAATGGAAACGGGGCGCCGGATATTAATCTACAAGAC
>JAGHJM010000041.1 GCA_017886645.1 Clostridia bacterium | reverse complement strand
GCTATCATCTAATACTACACCAATTTCTTCTTTTATTTCTTTTTCGTTTTTCTTATTATCTTTTCCAAATATTTTTATATTTCCATCAGCTTTTGTAATATTTAGTATAGATTTTATAGTTGTAGTTTTTCCTGCTCCATTTTCTCCAATTAGTCCTACAATACATCCTTGAGGTACATTAAAACTAATATTTTTTAATTCAAAATCTTTATATTTTTTCGAAACATTTTTTAGTTCAATATTATTTTCCATGTTAAAAATCCTCCTCAAAAATCATTTTAAATAATTCTTTTATTTCTTTTTCAGAAATATTGGATATTTTAGAAATATCATAGATTTTTTCTATATAATCTTGAATTTCTTTCAATTTTTCCTCTTTAATTAATTCTATATTTTTCGGAGCAACAAAAGTTCCTTTTCCCTGAACTGATTTTATAAACCCCGCTTTTTCTAATTCGTCATAGGCTCTTTTTACTGTTAAAAAACTAATTTTCAAGTCATTTGCTAAATTCCTTACAGATGGTAACATTTCTTCTTCCTTCAGTTCATTAGAAAAGATTGCTTGTTTTATAGCATTTTCTATTTGTTCAAAAATTGGAACACTACTATTATTACTTATAATAATATTCATATTTTCCTCCTTACTGTTATATTTATATTATAACAGTATATAACAATATGTCAATATGTTTTACAAAATTAAAAAAACACTATCTTTCTTAGATAGTGTTTTTTTATAAATATATTTTTAAATAACTATTTTTAATAATCAATTCTTTCTATTTTAAAGATAACAGGTCTAGTTCCGTCAGAGCAACAAGTAATCATTGTATTTTCCTCTTTCATCCACCCTTTCATAATAGAACCACCTTGTAATCCTGTATAAATATACCTTGCTATTGCATCCCAAGCTTCTGAGCAATGTGGCATTTTAGGACCTCCAGCAACATTATCTGGATTTCCATTTGTTTTAACTAATGTATTTTGTCCCATATGCCAAAAATCATCTCTATCTCCATCTCTTTCAAAAATAAATTCATCTCCAACATTATAGCAAGGACAAGCACCTGCATTTTGGTCAGCACAATATTTTTCTTGTAATTCTGGGTATAGTTTTTTATCAATTACTGTAACTTTAACTTTATGTTTCATTTCTCATTCCTCCAATTATTTGTTTAATAATATTATAATCAGGAATAATTATCAGTATAACCACTCCAATAAGAAAAGACAGATACTTTCAAGCTATCTGCCTATAATTTATATTTTTATTTTCTTAATTTAAATCCATCTTTAAAAGCCTCTCCTACTCTTTCGGTAACTTTATAATAACCGTGAGTATATGGATCAAAGCTAATTGCATCTACTAATTCAACATCAACATTATCTCCATTCATTACTTTTTCATCAGCAGTTACATTTACTACTTTTCCCATTACCCCACATCCATATTCACCATCTTGATATTCTATAAATTCACATTCAAGACATATTGGAAATTCATTAATAATAGGTGCATCTACATTTTCTGATTTAGCTGCTGTAAGTCCGCTATTTTCAAATTTATTTGGAGTATTATTTCCTGATACCACTCCAAAATAATCCGCTTCTACAACATGCTTACTATCAGCTATACTTACAGTAAAAGCTTTTCTTTCCTTTATGTTTTTAACAGTTTTATGTGTCTCTGTTAAATTTAGTATTACTTGATTTCTACTTAGCATAGTTCCCCATGCTGCATTCATAACATCAACACTTCCATCTTCATTATATGTTGCTATCATTAATACTGGCATTGGAAATATTGCTTCAGAAGTTTTAATATTTTTTCTCATTTTAAAGACCTTCCTTTCAAAAAAATATATAAAAGCATTATATATTAAATTTAATATTTTTGTAAATATTTTACTTAGTTAAAGATATATTATAGCTATTATCAATTAGCTCAAATATTTTTTCTGTTTTTATACTTCCATCTAATCTTATTGTAATCCAATTATCTTTGTTCATATGATAACCTTCAAATATTTTCTCATTATCTACTATTTCTTTTATCTTATCTTTTGAATATCGTAAATCTATAATATCAACCATTTTATCTTTTTCAAGCTTTAACTTTCTTTCAGATATTATAAGTAATGCACCATACCATTTATTATTAATCTTATTTCTCCAAACAGCATTTTCAGGAAATTTATTCCATAAATACTCTAAATCATCGTTATATTTTTCTTTTACATATTTAATTACTTCTTTAGCTTGCTCACTTTTAAATATATCTTGAGTTGTGCATTTTGTTATAATATTTTGTAATTCTTTTTCATATTCTTCTCTAACTTTCCCAACAAATTCCCCTGCTGTGTCTTTAATATCTACTAAAATATATTCTTCTTCGTTCATTAGATCGATTAATTTTGAAGTTATTTTATTATTTTCTACTATAACATTCATTTCAAATTGTTCATCATATATTTTAGTTTTATACAAATACATTTCATTTTCTTTAGTAAATCCATACTTTAATAGCTTATCATAATCTATTGTTTTATTTTTTAATTCATTATCTACAATTCTCATAAAACAATCTCTCCTTATCTTTATAACTCGTAATTCATTTTTCTATTTTCATATGTAAAATAATATATGGATTTTTTTAATTTCATATAGCTATATAGTATCTAAATTAATACTATATTTATCTTTAATTAGTATATAGTTATTTTTTAACTTTCGACACATTTCTAAATTGTATTTATTTTCTTCTATGAGATTTTTTATATCTACGCACTTTTGCTGTTTTCGTTTTTCTATAACATTTTCATATTTTATAATATCATTATAATTATTCTTTATATATTCTTCTGTCATTATTAAACAAATATATTGTATTTCTTTTAGATATTCTTCTTTAAAATCTTTTTTCCAATCAAAAGGTATATAACACCCTTCTATTATTATATTTTGTTTATTTTCTATATTTGTCTTTATTATTTCTTTTACTATATTCCATAAATATTCTGTTAATTCTTTATCATCTTCTACCGTCAATTTTGTATTTTTACTTCTAATAAGTCCCATCTTCAAATGGTCTATTGATAGATAAGGATATTTATATTTTTCTAACAATTTTTGTGCCAATTGAGTTTTTCCAGTATGTGACGTTCCAGCTATTAAAATTACCATATTTATCTCCTTTTTAATATGCATCATAATTCCTTATAGTTACTATTTTTTTGCCAGATAACTATTTGTCTATTTTCCATATATAGTATAACTTATTTACTCTCACTATAATATGCTTCTAACATTTTTGCTAACATTTCCGGTTTTTCTTCGTTTACAATGTGTCCAGTATTTTCAATTATTTCTAATTTTGCATCTTTTATATTTTCAGACAAATAGTATGCTGATTTTATATTTGCACTATCTTTTTCTCCACAAATTATCAAAGTTGGGCATTTTATATTTTTTACTTCATTGCTAAAATTCAACTTTTTTATTGATTTTCCTAAAATAAAAGTATCTTTTTTCCCAAATGCCATATTTTCAAAAATTGATTTTGGTAAAAATCTAAAAATTATATTTTGAATGCTAAACATTATTTTCGGTACTTTATATGGTGTACCAATTAATATTAATGATTGTACTTTTTCCGGAAAATCCAAAGCGTAATTTAATGCTAAAATACCTCCTAATGAAAGGCCACATAAATTAATTTTTCCATTAATCTCATTACAATATTCTGTAAATGCAGAATATAAGTTAGTATAACTTGCATCTTTTCCATTAAGAATTGAAGATAAATTTGGACATAATATATCTTTATTATCTTTCATATATTCGATTGTTTTTTTCCAACTTGTTGCTTTGTGTCCTGAACCGTGAACTAAAATTTTTTTCATTATAAACCTCCATATTTTTTTATTTTCAGTCGCCACAATATTTCATATTCATTTCAGCTTAGTTTAATCGCATATATATACTTTTGCCCAATGAATATCTTTTGAATTATTTATTATTCTTTTATTATATTTTTTATATAATTATCCGCTTCTTCTCTCGACTTAAAAATAACAATATTCTTATTTTCTTTATACTTATCTAACAAATCATATATTTGTGGTAATTTTTCTTTTTCAAAATTTAAAATCCAATTTTTAAAGTTCTCATCAAATTTTTCCTCAAGCCATGGCAAATCTTCTCTTTTCTTTCCGATACGAGACTGTGCTCCTGAAAGACATACTTCTAATGGATAATCTAAAAGAAAAGCTGTATCACATTCTTTCAAACGCATTTCTAAAGTACGCTGGTAATTTCCATCCATTATCCATTTATCTTTTTTTAATATTTCCTTTAGCTCTTCATCAAACTTTTCTTTGGAAATATTAGTTCTATCTGGTTTATGCCATAGCATATCTAAATGATATAATGGTAAATTAGTAATTTGATTTAATTTTCGTGCAAATATACTTTTACCAGCTCCTGGACATCCAACAATAATTACTTTTAACATTACATACTCCTTTTTATCAGTTTATACCTGCATAATAACATAATAGCAAATGATTTTCAACAAATCATTTGCTATAGTAATTCCAATTACTTTTCATCATCTAATAACTGGATTTTAACCACTTCTTTTATCTGAGCTGGATAAGATTCTAATATTTCTCCTTCAAAAGTAATAGCTACATTATCTCCCACATCTAACTCTGATAATTCAATTTTTGTTCCTCTCCATAATAATTCAGTCTCCTCTATAATAGAAAATGTAAATTCTCCCCTATAATTAATATCATTTACATCTAGTCCTCGAACATAAAGTATATTATCAGTTATTTCAGTTATTTCTGCATAAAAAGTTTGTTGATCTATAATCAGATTGATATTTTGATCTTGATTTTTATTTTCTATCTTATCATATGCATTTTTATATCCTATAAAATATCCCAATACTAATGCAATAACTACCACAAATATTATTAAAGTAATTTTTAATCCTTTTTTCATAATATTTTTCTCCTTCTATGACTTATAATTACTTTTTGAATACTAGAATTGTAATCTATATCATAATATTATTAACTATCCTCTACTATAACTTTTATAGCTGTACATTTTTCTCCATTGCATTTGCTTTCTGAAACGCTACATGCAGATATTCCTATTCGAACATTCATAAGAACTTTCAGTACTAATCTATCACCAGCTCTAGATAATGGCTTTTCTACTGAAATACTACCGTCACTATTTATTTGTGTATTCATAAATACATTTAGTGGATGAATAATAGGTCGTTCTTCTCTCATATTAGTATTTATATTATCTAAACAATTGGAATGATTTTCTTCATTATGATAAAAGAACTCATACATTTCTTTTCTACAACATGGGTGTAATAAATCGTATTCTTTAACATCATCTTCTATTACTTCAAACATAGGATTATATAAGTTAGTATATATAATTTGTCCTTCTTTTATCTTTAATGATTCATTGCAGTCTATAGTAACACCTGTTGAAAGAAATTCTCTTTGATTTTCTAGTTTTTCCGCAAAAAATCAGCAACTTGCTCTCCTTCCATATCAATAATTGTAATTATTTGATTTTTTCTTACTTCTATTGATTTTCCACTACAAGCATTTACTATATATTCTTGTTGCATTTCTTTTCCCCTTTCATTTTTATAATAGACTTTTTCAAAAATATATTAACACAAAAGAGAGTAATTATCAATTTAAATTACTCTCTTTGTTGTTTGTTTTTAACTTTAAGAATACTTTATCTTATTTAACATCATTTATTGTCATTTCTGGAGTTCCAAAATATACATCCCTGTTTCCATCTATAGTATGACATTTTAAAATTGTATAGTCATCATACTTATAAAGTCTACTTCCTCCATCTTTATAGTTAGCTACTGTTATCTTTCCTTCTAATAAATCTTTATTTGATTTTTCTAGAATTTCATTCATTGATATTTTGTTATTTAATAGTGCATCTCTTAAACTTAATAAATTTCCATCAATTTCAATTTCTACATTTACATTATAGCAATATATGTCATAATCATAAGTTTCGCTTTCCTCTTTACCTAAAATTTTATATAATTTATTATCTGTTGTTTCTATCAATTCATTTACTTTTAGCTCAAATTCATCTGCTGATTTTACTTCAATATTGGTCGCTTTTATTTGTGCTGGATAGCTCTCCATTATTTCTCCAGTATATGTGATTTTTAAATTTGTCCCTACTGGATATATCATATCGTTATTTTCACCAAGTCCAATAGATATTTTATCTGCTGATTTTCTTATCTCTTCTCCTTCATTTGGCTCTACTAGGATATACTGGGCAGTAGACTCTATAACCTTTCCGAAGAAATATGGCTGTTCTTGTGTGATGTCATTTTCATAAGGAGAATACTTCTCCCATCTAAGTACAACATCTTTTTTTCCGTCTGTATACTGATATGCCTTTACTAAAATTCCTTTATCAATATAATATAATGAACCACCATTGTAATCTTCTCTAATTTTTAATATTGGATTATTATTAAAAATTACAGCTTGTATCGTATCTAACAATATTATCCCAATTAAAATACATATAACAATTAAAATAATTTTTACTTTACCTTTCATTAACAACACCTATTTTCATTTTATATATTTCCTCAAATAAGCTGTATAGCATGAATCTAACTATTAATCAATTTTTTCAATTATAGATTCTAATAAATCTACTAATTCATTTTCTGTTATTCCTGTTGTTTCAATATCAAAGTAAATACCTTTATACTCAAAAGTTACAATATACATCTGTTCCCATTGAGATATAACTAGCTCTGTTTCTCCTATTTTCGAAACTTTCTCTCCTCCATCTATATAATAATCTCTTAAAGGTTTCTCTATTTCAGAAAATGCTATTATTATGCTATTTTCACTACTTTCTCTGTAATTAAATACATAATCATGTAATACCTTATATTCTTCTGCATTTATATCATCTCTAACATAAATATTATAACTACTTTCTAACTTATATCCTTCTGGAATGTTAGCAGACTCTATAAATTTAAATTTCTCTGGTAAACTTTCCATTTCTCTAGTTTTTATGTCTAAATCTGAACTTGCTTTTGCTAATTCTTTAAGTTTATTTATATTCAATACAACATCTAAATTGTTTTCTTCACTCTCCGCTTCACCAAGTTGTACATTATCATTTTTTAATAGATTATTATTTAGCTTACTTATACCAACAAATATTCCTATGCATAATATTAATACTGCACATACAGACGAAACCATATAAATTATTTTTTTACTTTTATTAGTTTTCATATCAAACTCCTTTCTGATGTTTGATATAGCTATTTCTTCTTTTACATTTTTTCGTATTTTTTCTTTTAAATTGTTATTTTCCATAG
>JAGHJM010000040.1 GCA_017886645.1 Clostridia bacterium | reverse complement strand
TAATGACAAACTGGGCAGAAATAAGTGAAGATGATGGAGACGATATAGATTCAACACCAGACAATAGAGAAGAAGGAGAAGATGACATAGATTCAGCACCAGTAATAATCTCAATAGTAACAGGTGCAACAGAAGTATATACATACATAGGATTAGCAGCAGGAGTACTAGCAATACTATCAGGAGGAGTAATCTTAATTAAGAAGTTTGTAATCTAATAAACAAAAATAGACTCAAAGAATAGCTTTGGGTCTATTTTTGTTACTTTTATACTATTAAATAGGAGTTCTTAACAAAACAGAGCAAAAATAAAAAGAATTAGAGAGAAAAAAATTAATACTTATAAAAAAAGAATGGGTTTCTTTTAGAAGAAGTTTCCGCAAGAAAAATCCAGAAAAGTATGGAAAAAACCACAAAATATGACAAAATTGTTAAAAACATTTAATAAATAGTTAAAGCTATATTTCCGTAAGAAAAAACTTGAACTGCTAGAAATTACCAGCGTACAACTAATTTACTTAATATATATAAGAGACTATAATTAATTTATATATAATTTAAAAAGAGTTTTGTATGGGGGTAAGTACATATGAAAAATAATTCTAAAAAAATACAAAAGAAGGTTCAGCATACTAAAAATAAAAAATCAACTAGTGAGGAAAAAAGTAAGGCAACTTTAAAAACAAAGGCAGGTATTATATTTAGCCTATTTGTCGTAATTGGGTTTATAGTTGGAGTGGTAATGCTTAACTTAAACAGAATGAAAGAACCAATAGATCCAGAAATTGCAAGGTCAATGACATATGATCAAGTGCAAGATGGAGATGAAGATATATCAGGGACAAATTACGTTAAATTTGATGCCTTCTTTTTACGTGATTTAAACAATGACGGAGATGCTGAAGGGATAAGAGGAATGTCGAGAGAAATAGGACAGGACGATACATTATACATGGAATTAAATGTACTTACCAATGGTTATTTAGAAAATGGAATTATTACAATAAATAGTGAAAACTTTTATTTGCAAACAGCAATAGTAAAAGACAATGAAATAAAACAAAATTATATCAGTAGTAATACGAAAAGAATAGAATTAAATACAATAAGAACAGGTACTCAAAAATTAATAACAGGAATTGTAAGAAGTGGAGATTATAGTTCTGATTCAAGAAAAAGTGCAGCTTTAGGTAATAATATAAATAACTACAGTAAAGTAAACAGTGTAACATTAACAGGAACACATGTATCAGATAGTGGAGTAAGGACACAAATAAGCAAAACAGTAAACTTTAATGTTGACTGGCATGGAAGTGTAAGAGCGGAAATAGATGATTCTGAAGAAGACTTAGATATAACAGAAAATATTATTAATGACGGAAATAATGTAAAAATAAAATTTACAGTTACTACAAATGAAACACAAAATCAATTAATATTAAAAGATACTGTATTTAAAGCTACAATACCAACTTTTAATGGGTATGCACCAACAAACGTTGAAGTTGATGGAAGAAATTTAGAAGTTAATTATAACGAAAGTTCAAGGGTGCTAACAGCAAACAGAAATGCAGTAGTAAGTAGCAATGGTGCAGTAAGTTCGTTAGTACAAGATGGAATATCAAACGGTGAAAAATATAATGATTTTGATATTGAAGTAACATATCCTGCAGAAGCTTTTAATAATGTAAATGATACACTTACTTATAAAGTACCAGTTGAAGTTTACTATACTGGATATAACAATACAAATTCAGAGTTTGTAAATCCATATAGATCAAATACTGCAAGTGGAACTATAGTTATAAATTATTTTAAACCAGAAGGAAGTGTAGCAAAATTTGAGGTATCAGTTGGAACTAGCGCGGGTACACCAACCTCTAGATATTTTGTTTCAAAAGAGAAGCCATTAAAAATATATAATGGAGTATCAACAAGAGAATATAATGACCAGTATATAGTAAGATGGCAAGGAACTACTGGCTCAGATGGAACTGGCAGTATGATAATGAAAGAAAGAAGAAATGGTGCAAGTGTTATATCAGATACGTTTATAAGGACTAATTCTTCTGAAGTAAGCATGAATTCTTTATTAAACAATGTTGGAATTTATTTTGCTAATGCAGGAACAGTATTAGGGCAAGATGGCTCAATAAATGTATATAATGATGAAACAAATGAATTAATACATATATTTACAGCAGAAGATTGGAATAATTATGATTCAGATAACCCATATATGTATACTACTCCAGTAAAACATATTAGAGTAGAAACAAGTAATGTTAATAAAGAAACTACTTTGTATGTATATAATGTAAAGGAAATAAACGATACAACCTTAACGAATACATATTCAAGAAGTGAGTTTAATAATTTAAGTTATATTAGAAGTAATTTAGTAGGATATTTAGGGTCAAGTGAAATAAATTCGGATACAGAAACAGCTGTGTATGAAGAACCAATGGCACAGGTTGATTTAGGAGTAGGAAGTAGCATTGTTTCTACTCAAATAACCGAACAAAATTTAATAAATATAACGGTATCTTCTGACGAAAATAGCAATTTAAGCAGTTGGACTAATGGTGTATTTTTAGTAAAAATACCTGATGCAATAGTTGACTTACAAATAAATTATGTAGAATCAAGTAATCCAGAGGTAGAAATTGCAAACTATGAGTTACATGAAGAAAATGGAAAAAAATACATAAAAATAATAACAACAAGTGAAGATGCTGGAAGATTTGCATTAGCAATAGATGTAAATATGACTGCTGACCCAAGAAATATAACAGCAAATGGAGAGCTAGAATTATATGCATATAATGAAAATTGTAATAATTTCCGTAAAGCTACAAATGATATATATGATATAGATGGAGATGGTAATACAAGTGAACAAGTAGGAACAGCAACAGTAGAAATGAGCTTTGTTTCTCCAAATTCTTTGCTAACAAGCCAAACAGCTACAAATTTTGACACTAAAGGAACAGAAATAGTAGCACCACAAGTAGCTATTTTAGATAAAGAAGAAAGAGATGCAACAATATCATTCTTTGTAACAAACAACTATGATAACACAGTTAGTGACTTACAGATATTAGGAAAAATACCAACCAAAGGAAACAATTATACTTTAGATGGTGAAAGTTTAGGGTCTACTTTTGATACGACATTAAATGGTGGAATAACAATTCCAAGTGCATTAAGAAGTTATGCAACAGTATATTATTCTACAAATCCAAATCCAACAAATAATTTATCAGATAGTAACAATAATTGGATAAGTAGTAATAATGTAAGTAACTGGTCAGAAATTAAATCATATTTAATAGATTTAACTGGATATACTATGCAAACTGGTGCTTCATATGAATTTAGTTATAATATTACTATACCAGCTGGATTAAATTATAATGATGTTTCTTATTCACACCACGCAGTATATTTTAGTTTGGATACAGATGAAGGAAAATATGCAACAAGTACAGAGCCAAACAAACTAGGATTTATGATAGCAAAACAATATAATTTACAAATACAAAAATATCAAAAAGATACTACTAAATTAGTAAAAGGTGCAACATATATTGCTATAGAACAAGGAGAAGAAGACGGAAAAACAGCAATAACAGACTCAAATGGAGTAGCAACAATTAAAGGTTTATATGCAGAAAAAACATATGTAATTAAAGAAATAAAATCTCCAAGTGAGTATGAAATAAATGATGATGAAATTGTAATTACAACGAAAGTTGGGGATAATGGAGAATTAACAGCAGAGAAGTTAAGTGGAACTACAAAACAAGATATAACAGTTACAAAGGAAACTGAGGACACATATAGAGTTGGACTAGTAGTAGAAGATGAAGTAACAGCTAATTTAATTGCAACCAAAATAGATAAGAGTAATTCTAATAAATTATCAAATATCATATTTAAAATTACAGGTTATGGAATATCAAATGAAGGAAAAGAAGTAGTAACAAATTCAGATGGTACATTTGAACTTTCTGGATTAAGTTTAAATCAAGAATACACATTGCAAGAGGTAACTGCAGATGGGTATTATTTAGAGACTATAAAATTTAAAATAGTAAAAGAGCAGGGAAATTATTCTGTACAAATATTACAAGGAGATGTAACTTCAACAAGTGTTACATTTGAAAATGACATACCTGTAGCTAATATGACAATACAAAATGAAAAAATTCCTACATATACTTTAGAAATAACTAAAGTAAAAGAAAATGATGCAGAAGAAAATGGTTTATCAGGAGCAAGATATTCTATTACAAGTGCAGATACTGGAGAAACAGTATACTATACAACAGATAATAGTGGAAAAATAACAATTAATGGATTATATAACTATGTAAATGGAAAATATATTACAGGAGAGTATACTTTAAAAGAACTAAGAGCACCAGAAGGATATGCAATAAGTGGAGAAGAAATAGAATTTAGAGTAGAGCTAGTAAATGGAACACAAAATGTAATAATTACAAACGAAGAACAAATGACATCTGTAAAGGAATACTCAGTAAGTGGTACAACAGTACAATTAAAATTACAAGATAGTCCTACATTTAAAATAGTAAAATTAGACAAGGATACAGGGTTACCTTTGGCAAATGCTAAATTTATGATACAAAAAATAGATTCTAATGGAAATATATTAGGGTATGCAAGAGATGTTGATGGAAATTATGTTGGAGAAAGGGACTCGTCTGGAAGATATATAATAACAACAGATGCAAGTGGTGAAATAACAACACCATTAGAAGGTGGAATGTATAAAATAACAGAAATAGAACCACCAGAAGGATATGAATTGCCAGCTACAGAGGAAGAAAGAGTACATTACTTTAATATAGAAGGATTTGAAGATTTAAGAATTAACTCAATAGAAGACTTAATTGATTTTGCCAATTCTTCAGATACATATAGTGGAAAAATAGTATTACTTGCAAGAGATTTAGATTTTAAAGATGATGCTTCATATGAAAATCCAAATGATACAAGTTATGGAGACTATAATGGAGATGGAACAACACAAGGAATAAAAGCAGAATTAACTAATACAGATGGCACAGGTTATAAAATGAAGAGTCAATTTAATGGTACGTTCTTAGGAGATGACCATGTAATAAAAAATGTATATATTAATTCTACTGGTACATCATTTGGATTTTTTAGATATACAAGCAATGCAACAATTAGTAATTTCGGAGTTACTGGAGAAATTGTTAGTAAAACAAATAGTAATGTTAGGGTTGGCGGATTAGTATATAATGCGGATTCATCTAAATTAAATAATTGCTATAGTGAAATTGAGATAAATATAGAAACGTCTGGAAAGGTATCAATAGGAGGATTGATATATGATGGCTATGATTCAAAAATACAAAATAGTTATAATAAAGGTAATATTAATGTAACAGCAGATGGGTATGTAGATATTGGAGGAATTACTGCTGTTGTTGATGGATGTGAATTTATAGGATGTTGGAATGAAGGAAATATAACAGCAAATAGTAATTCTGAAATAAGAGTAGGAGGAATTGCTTCTAGTGTATATACTAATTTGGAAAAATGTTACAATATTGGAGATTTAACAGCTTATGGAAAAGGAGTAGAAGATCTTGTACAGACGTATATTGGTGGAATAGGTGGCTTTTTAGATGATAGTAGTGTAAATAATTGTTATAATGATGGAGATATCAAAGGCGGAATGTTATCAGGGGGTGTTGGAACTGGATCAATAGGAGGAATAGTAGGATATAATAAAATTGGAAAAATAGAAAATTGCCTTAATAGAGGAGATGTTACAGGAAGTGGACGAAGTGAAAATGCAACAGGAGGTATAACAGGATATCTCTATGGAGGCGGAACTGTAAATAAATGCTATAACTCAGGAAATATTAGTACAACAAGTACAGATAATTTTATTACATGCGGAGGAATAGTTGGGCATTCTTTTTCAGATGATTCAGCTATTAATACAATTAGCAATGTATACAATACTGGAAGAATATCTGCTACTTTAAATTTAGATGAAAGTTCTTATGTTGGAGGAATAATTGGAGGAGAAAATCAAGCTGAGATTATTAATGCATACAATATGGGTGAGATAATAGGAACTCACAATCGGAGAAGCTGACAATTATGTAGGAGGAATAGCAGGAAATGCATGGAGAGAACCTGCATATATATATAATGCATATAATACAGGAACAATAAGAGCAACAACCAATGGAAATTCATGGTGTGCAGCAGGAGGAATAATTGGGACAGGCGAAGCACAAATAAGAAACTGCTATAATACAGGAAATATAAATTCAAATAATGATGAAGGAGGAATTGCTGGGTACACATATGGAGATGCAACTATTAGAAATTCATATTATATGAGCGGAACAGCAAGTAAAGGAGAAGAAGGTCCCCAAAATAGTTATATTACAGTAATGTCATCAACTAATATGAGAGCAGTATCTTTTGTAAACACATTAAACTCTAATAGGGCAAATATAACATCAGATGTAGAGACATTACAATGGGTGACAGGAAATCCGTATCCAACAATGAATATAGATGTTAATGTGGATACAAGTGTACCAGGAGGAGAAGATACAACAATATCCACAGTTACAGAAATAGAAATAGAAAATACATCCAAAAAATACGATATTACAACAGAAATAGGTATAAATTCTGATGGAACAAGAACAGGAGGAACAATAACTGGAACAGCTATATCAGGAACAAATAATAAGCTAGTTGAAACAGTACAACATGGAAAAAATGCACAAACAAGCATTGTGGTAACGCCAAATACAGGATATGTTATAAAAGAAATTACATTAAACGGAGAAAAAATTGATTATACAGTATCACAAAATGGAAGTGTAACATTACCTAAGTTAGAAAATGTAACACAGGACAATCATTATGTAGTTATATTTGATAATACAATTGGTCAGGTATTGGTACATCATTATGAAAAGGGAACAACAAATAAATTAGCAGATGATGAGATTTTATCTGGAACCATAGGAGAAAATTATACAACATCTCCAAAATTAGATATTCCACAATATGAATTAGAAGAGGATTCAAATGGAGAATATGTATTACCTTCTAATGCATTTGGTACATATCAATCAAATATACAAGAAGTAACATATTATTATGTAAAAAAACAGGTGCCTTTAATAGTACATTATTATATAGAAGGAACAGAAGAACCAGTAGAATTAGCAGATGGAAGTTTGGCACAAGATATAGAGACAAAAGGAAATGAAGGAGAGCCATATACAACTAGTGCGTTAAATAATATATCAGAAAAATATGAACTAGTGGAAGTGCCAGAAAATGCAACAGGTACATACGAATATGATGAAGTAGAAGTAACATATTATTATAGAGTAAAAACATTTAATATAACAACGAAAGTAGAGAAACATGAAGAAATAGATGAATTAGGACAAATAATACAAGTAGCAGGAGGAACAATAACAGGAGAAAACGATACACCATATGAAGAAATAGAATATGGAGAATCAAATACAAAAGAAATAGTAATAACACCAGATGCTGGATATGAAGTAGAAAAAATAACGATAAATGGTGAAGAAATTGAATTTACAGAAGAAGCGGATAGAAGTGTTATATTAGATAAAATAAATAACATAACAGAAGATAAAGAAATAATAGTAACATTTAGCAAAATATCAACAACAGTAACAATACATCACTATATAGAGGGAACAACAGAAAAAGTACCATCAAATGTAGAAGGACAAGTAGTAGAAGATGAGATAAAGCAAGGCTATGTAGGAGATATATATGCAACCAAACAAGCAGAAAACTTAGCACAAAATTATGAATATGTATCAAGTACGGGAAACACAAGTGGTATAATGACAGAAGAACCAATAGAAGTAATATATTATTACAGAGCTAAATATGCAGAAATAATAGAAAATAGGGTAGAAAAAGTCGGAACAAATAAAATAACAGAAGAAAGAGGCGAAGTAGAGTATACAATAACATATAAAGGAGAAATAAATAATTATAAAGGTAATGCAGTAATAACAATAGTAGATACATTGCCATATAAGATAGAATCAACATCTGAATTAGATGGGGGTGTATATAATGATGCCGAAAATACTATAACATGGACTGAGAACATAAATAATATAGATACATATACAAATGGAAATGAGAAAATAGAGATAAGTAAGACTATAAAAGTAGTGTACACAAATATTGACTATAGTAAGAATGTATTTGAGAATAAAGCTAAAGGAGAAATAGAATTAGAAGCAACAGAACAATTAGAGGAGACAGAAGAAGTAAAAGTAGATACAACAACAGAATTTACAAAAGATGTAACAGTAGAAAAAATATGGGATCATACTAATAATGAATATAAAATACCAACACAAGTAGAAATCCAAGTTAAAAATGGAACAGAAGTAGTAAGTAGCCAAGTATTAACAGAAGCAAATAAAGATATAAATAATGAAAATATATGGAGATATACATTTGTAGGGTTACCAAAATATAATAGTCAAGGGCAAGAAATATATTATACAGTAGATGAGGTTTATTCAGAAGAACTAGAATACTATAATAAAATAATAACTGAAACAACAATAACAAACAGATATGTAGGACCTGTAATAAGTGCAGAAAAAGAAGTAACAACAGAAAAAGGACTAGATTATGTAGTAGAAGGAGAAAAAATAACTTATACAATACGAATAGAAAATAGTGGAAGCATAGAAAAAGAAGTATTAGTAAAAGATAAAATACCGGAAGGAACAACTTTTGTTAATAGAAGTATAAAGATAAATGGAGTAATAGATGAAAGTAAAACAGAACAAAACTTATCAGAAGGAATAAGAATAAATGCAACAGCAGGAGAAACAACAGTAAGCTTTGATGTAACTGTAAATAGTTTAGCAGAAGGAATATTAAACAATACAATAAGTAATACAGCAATAATTAATAAAGATCCAGATAATGGACAAAGCCAAGATGAAGAAGTAGACGGACCAGACATAGCAGTTAATAAACCAGATGTTAAGGCTAGAAAAACTGTAAGTCCAGAAGGAGAAGTAAAAAAAGGAGACGAATTAACATATACGATAATCTTGGATAACAGCACTGGAACAGCACCAGCAAAAGTATCTGTTAAAGATGAAATACCAGAAGGAACAACATTTGTTAACAATAGTGTAAAAGTAGGTGGACAAAATAGAGAAGAATTAACAGCAGATGATTTAGCAAATGGAATAGAAATAGAATTACAAGCATATGAAAGCAAAAATGTAGAGTTTAAAGTCACAGTAGGTGACCTTGATAATGGTGCAGAAATTTCAAATAAAGCAACAGTAGATACAGATGTAGATAATCCTAATAATCCAGAAGAAGAAACAGAAACAGCCGAAAATACATATGTAGAAGCAATAATAAATGCAACTAAAGAAATGTCATCAGAATATGGTTTAGATTATCTAGTAAAGGGAGAAAGAATAACATACACAATAATAATAGAAAATAATGGAGACCTAGGACAAGATGTAGTTGTTAAAGATAGTGTGCCAGAAGGAACAACATTTGTAGAAGGAAGTATAAAAGTAAATGGAATAGTAGATGGAAGTAAAACAGCAGATGATTTAGAAAATGGAATAAGAATAAATGTACCAAGAAGAGAAAAGGAATTAACCACAAGTAGAGTAACACTAAGTTTTGAAGTAATAGTAAATGATATAGACAATGGAACTGTAATAAGCAATAAAGCAATTATAGATAAAGATGCAGATGACCCAAGTAATCCAGAAGAAGAAACAAATACAACAGAAAAAACATATGAAGAAGCAGTACTAAACAGTAAAAAAGAAGCAACAACAGAAAAAGGAAGAAATTATGTAGTAAATGGAGAAAAAGTAACATACACAATAACAGTAGAAAATAGTGGAGACCTAGGGCAAGATGTATTAATAAAAGATACAATACCACTTGGAACAACATTTGTAGAAGGAAGCATTAAAGTAAATGGAGTAACAGACTCTAGTAAAACAGC
>JAGHJM010000005.1 GCA_017886645.1 Clostridia bacterium | reverse complement strand
TACATATCTTTTTTACTTTAGAGTTTTTTGACTCTTTATTTTCTGACTGCTTTTTTTATTGATAGTTTTTCCTCTATCTTTTTATTGGTTTTCTCAAAGGTTATTGTTTACTTTTCAATGTACTTTATTTCCTCAACCGAGGACATTTTTTATTCTACCACACTTCGTCATATAATGTCAACTACTTTTTTAATTTTTTTCAAACTTTTTTAATTTTATTTTTCTAAAAAAAATATCCACAAAACCATACTGACTAAAAGATGATTTTGTGGGCGTTTTTTTATTATTCCATTGTAGGAAAAACACTATTCATTCCTAAATTTTGAGCCTTATTTACAATTAAATTTGTATTTATTTGCATATATTGCATTAAAAATGTAGTTGCTTGGTCTATTGAATATTGTGGGCTGTTTAATATTATAGTATTTGAACTTGTAAGTTCTTCTATTTCTTCTACTTTGTCTGTTGCTACTGTATTTGTGTCATATTTTAAGTTGTATACATTACTTTCGCCATTAATTACTGAAACTTCATATGAATTACTATATCCCGTTTCTGTTACATTTCCTAAATTAATTGATATATTTATTGTATTATCTATATTTACAGTGTTAGGTACAAATTCTATATTATATAATGTGCTATTTCCACTATTTGATTTAGATATTGTTACTTGTTGTACTTTATTTCCATCTTCTTGAACAGAATAATTTTCTAATAAAAATTTAACTGTCTGAGTTGTACTATCTGTATCTATTGTTAATTTTCCCATATTAGGAATTTCAAAAATAGTTTTAATTGTTCTTCCCCTATACGAATATGTTGTTATTATATACTCATTTTCTGAAATTTCTGTGTTGTTTTCAATTGTACTAATTAAATTTTCTATTATATTTTTTATCTGTGTTGTATCCACATTCCCTGTTAATGAATTTTGCAATTTAGCAAGCATATTTAATACAATTTCATCTTCTTTTATTGTATCTAATATATTTGTTATTACTTTTTTTAATTCTTCTGAGCTTAGCGTTAAAGTATATTTATTTGCGTTATATGTTATATTATTTACTTTTATGCTTTCTTTTCCTGCTTTTGCAAATTTATCTTCTGGAATACTATCTTTTATAATATTTAAATATTTCTCTTTTAATTGACTTTTTTCTTCGCTTGTCATATTAAATGCATTTCTTAATGCATCAAAATCAATTTTTTCAGGTATATTAAATATTTGACTTTCTTCTATTCCAATACTTCTAGCATATTCTTTTAAACTCTCATTTTGTATTCCTACATAATATGGTGTAATCTCTTCATTTTTAATTGCATAAATATTTTTGCTTTTTATAAAAGAATATTTTAAAATTTCTGCATCGCTTTCATTTTTTAATATAATATCCGCATAATATCTATCTTGTGTATTATCATTTCTAACAGTTGTCTGATACTCTATACTTCCAGAATTTCCATTGCTATTAGAATTTATTACTATGCTTCCAGTTGTATTATAAGAATGTGTATTGTTAAAATCTTCTTGATTTTCAAATACATCACTTGTAATTGTAGTAAAATTTTCCGTATTTTTTGTAATAGCCTCTATGAAAGCCTGTTGTCCTGTCTTAAACATATCTGTAGTAAGAAATAATACCGCAAAAATTGCAGCTACCGCTAGTACAACAACAATTATAATTATTGCAATAATTAAACCTGTTTTTCCTTTTTTCATTTATTGCCTCCATATATAAAATTTAATTTAACATTAACACAACTTAAGTTAAAAATCAACAAAAAAATGTGTATATTTAGTATACACATTTACTGTTTTTGCATTCTTTGTTTCGTTGCTTCATACATAACAATTCCAGCAGAAACTGATGCATTTAGTGAAGTTATTTTTCCTTTCATTGGAATTTTTACTAGAAAATCGCAATTTTCTTTTACTAGTCTGCTCATTCCGAAGCCTTCACTTCCTATAACTATTGCAATTGGTCCTTTATAGCTCTCTTGATAGTAATATTTTGAAGCATCCATGTCTGTTCCACATACCCATACATCATTTTCTTTTAAAAATTTAATTGTTTCATTTATATTGTTAACTCTAGCTATTTTCATATGTTGTACAGCTCCTGCAGAAACCTTGCTTACTGTACTATTTACAGATGCAGCTCTTCTTTTAGGAATTATTATCCCGTGTACCCCAGCAGTTTCTGCCGTTCGTATAATAGCTCCTAGATTATGAGGATCTTCAATTCCATCTAGAATTATTATAAATGGCTTTTCATTTCTTTTTTTTGCTTCTTCTAAAATATCTTCTACTTCACAATAATCAAATGGGGGAACTATTGCAATTACTCCTTGATTATTTTGTGTTTGTGAAATTTGATTTAGCTTATTTCTTTCTATTTCAGCTACCATAATCTTATTTTCTCTTGCCATTGCAATTATTTTATTTATTGACCCATGTTTTTCGCCTTTTGCAATCAATATCTTATTAATATCTCTCCCAGATTCTAATAATTCAATTACAGCATTTCTTCCTTCAACCTGGTCTTGGTATTCTTCATTCATAGGCATTCTCCTTAAAATTATATATTTTCTTTTATATAATTACTAATCAAATTATTAATGTCATTCATTTTTTGTTTTGTTTGTTCATCTTTATATTCTATTCTTTTTAATATTTTATCTATATATCCTTTTTCCCCAACCCATTTTATGCTCTCTTTATAATTAAAGTCAAAAACAAAAGCTAACATTGTTACCCATGCATCTATATCGCTTTTGATATTCCTTCTGTCTATAAGTTTCTTACTCATAATTTCATTATATATGTTTTCAGATAAAATTTGATCACTAATATCTTCTTTTCCGTATAAATCATAAAATGGCATATTCACAACAATTTTCATTATATCAATTTTATCTGTATCTCTTATTATTTTAGCATGTAATAATTCTCTTTCATTAAGACCATCTTCTATCTTATATTTATTATGATTTTTTACTGCTTTTAATATTATGCTATCAAATATATTATTCTCTATAAATTTTCGTATAAAATTATTTTCTGTTAATATATCCATAGATAAATCAGCATGATCAACACTTTCTCTGTCTACATATGTATTATATCTTCTCATCTGTTCAAATCTTCCTATATCATGTAGCAATCCAATAAGTCCTGCAAGCAATATATCTTCGTTTTTTAATTTTAATTGTTCAGATAATTTTAATGAAGTTTGTTCTACATCATAACTATGTTTTATTTTAAATGCTATTTTTGTATTATTCTTATCATAGTTTGACGTATATTTTTCAAATTCAATTTCTGCTTTTTTCAAATCTATCATAGTTTTTCTCCATTTACTTTTCATCATCTAGTTTTAATACTGCTAAAAATGCCTCTTGTGGAATTTCTACATTTCCTATTTGTCTCATTTTTTTCTTTCCACGTTTTTGTTTTTCTAATAGTTTTTTCTTTCTTGTAATATCTCCGCCATAGCATTTAGCAAGCACATCTTTTCTCATAGCAGATATTGTTTCTCTGGCTATTACTTTTCCACCAATTACAGCTTGAAGTGGTATAATAAATAATTGTCTAGGTATAACTTCTTTTAGTTTTTCTATCATTTTCCTTCCACGTTCATAGCTATTAGTTTTATGTACTATAAAAGATAACGCATCAACGCTTTCTCCATTTACCCATATATCTAACTTAACTAAGTCTGAACGCCTATATTCTTTAAATTCATAATCAAATGAAGCATATCCTTTTGTTTTAGATTTCAATGTATCAAAAAAATCATAAATTATTTCGTTTAACGGCATTTCATATATTAAAGTAACTCTATCTGCATCTAGGTATTTCATGTTTATATATGATCCACGTCTATTTTGACATACTTCCATAATTCCTCCAACAAATTCTTTTGGAGTTAATATTTCTGCTGTCACCATCGGTTCTTCCATATATGATATTTCATTTTGCAGAGGCAAATCTGATGGATTATATAGCTCTATCATTTCTCCATTTGTTTTATGTACTCTATATATAACAGATGGAGATGTTGTAATTAAACTTAAATCAAATTCTCTGTCTAATCTTTCTTCTATTATTTCTAAATGTAGTAACCCTAAAAAACCACATCTAAATCCAAATCCTAATGCACCTGAAGATTCTGGTTCATATTCTAATGCAGCATCATTTAATTTTAATTTTTCCAATGCTACTTTTAAATTTTCATAGTCACTACCATCTACTGGATAAATTCCACAATACACCATAGGATTAACTTTTTTGTATCCAGGTAAAGGTTCTTTAGCTGGATTGCTAGAAAGTGTAATTGTATCTCCAACTCTTATATCTGACAAACTTTTAATACTAGCTGCTATATATCCTACTTCACCAGCTTTTAATTCTTCTGCAGGTTCATATTTTCCTGGTTCAAAATATCCAACTTCTGTTACAGTAAACTTCTTTTTAGACGCCATAAGCATTATTTCTTGTCCAACTTTTAAACTTCCATCTTTTACTCTAACATAAGCAATTGCACCTTTGTAATCATTATATATTGAATCAAATATTAAACATTTAAGTGGTGCATTCTCATCTCCTGTTGGTGCTGGAATATCTGTTACAATTCTTTCTAAAACTTCATCTACATTCAAACCAGTTTTTGCTGAAATACATGGTGCATCATCTGCTGGTATTCCTATGATATCTTCAATTTGTTTTTTTACTTCATCTGGTCTTGCATTTGGTAAGTCCACTTTATTTATTACTGGTAAAATTTCTAAATTATTATCTATTGCTAAATATACATTAGCAAGTGTTTGTGCTTCGACACCTTGACTTGCATCAACAACAAGGATAGCACCATCACATGCAGCTAAGCTTCTAGATACTTCATAATTGAAGTCTACATGTCCTGGTGTATCTATTAAGTTAAGTTCATAAGTATTTCCATCTTTAGCATTATATTTCATTCTAACGGCTTGTGACTTAATAGTAATGCCACGTTCTCTTTCAATATCCATGTTATCTAAGACTTGTGATTCCATCTCACGTTTTGAAAGAACGCCTGTCATTTCTATAAGTCTATCTGCTAATGTAGACTTTCCATGATCTATATGTGCAATAATGCTAAAATTCCTAATAAACTTTTTTTTATCTTCTCCGCATAGTATCTCCTTTAAATAGAGCCAAAGGTTTATCCTTTGGTTCATATTTTAATCTGATTGTGCAGTTCTTCTTGCTTGTCTCTCTCTTGTTTTTGTATCTAATATTTTCTTTCTTAGTCTAATATTTTTTGGTGTTACTTCTACTAATTCGTCTTCTGCAATAAATTCAATAGCTTGCTCTAGTGACATTTGAACTGGTGGAACTAATCTTAATGCATCATCTGAACCTGAAGCTCTTGTATTTGTTAAATGCTTTTCTTTACATACATTTATTGCTATATCTTCGCTTCTTGAATTTGAACCTACTATCATTCCTTCATAAACTTCAACACCTGGTCCTATAAATAACTCTCCTCTTTCTTGAGCATTGTATAACCCATATGTAATTGAAGTTCCTTGCTCAAATGCAACTAATACGCCTCTTGTTCTAGCAGATATTGCTCCTTCATATGGTGCATATGAATCAAATATATTGTTCATAGTTCCTTCACCTTTTGTATCTGTTAAAAATTCTGTTCTATATCCTATTAATCCTCTTGCTGGAATTTTAAATTCTATTTTTGTGTGTCCTGCCTCAGCTGGTTCCATATTAACCATTTCAGCTTTTCTTCTACCTAATTTTTCTATAACATTTCCTATACAATCATCTGGTACATTTACTACTAATCTTTCTATTGGCTCACATTTTACTCCGTCAATTTCTTTAAATATAACTTTTGGTCTAGAAACTAAAAGTTCAAATCCTTCTCTTCTCATTGTTTCTATTAATACTGATAAATGTAATT
Source organism: Clostridia bacterium (assembly GCA_017886645.1). Taxonomy (GTDB): domain Bacteria; phylum Bacillota; class Clostridia; order TANB77; family CAG-508; genus CAG-273. The sequence continues at coordinate 24,126 of JAGHJM010000005.1, read as the reverse complement.
CTCCACGTCCGCACACTTCAAAACTGTCTGCTGAATCTGTTTCTTTTACTCTTAAGCTTACATTTCTTTCTAGTTCTTTAAATAATCTATCCCTAATATGTCTTGATGTAACGAATTCTCCTTCTCTTCCTGCAAATGGTCCATTATTTACACTAAATGTCATAGATACTGTTGGCTCATCTATGTCAACAAAATCTATTTTTTCTGGATGTTCTAAATCGCAAATTGTATCTCCTATATTTATATCACTTATTCCAGATAAGCATACTATATCACCTGCTTTTACTTCGTCTGTTTCTGTTCTCTTTAATCCTTCATAAGTAAATAATTTAGCAATTTTTCCTTGATCATTTTTTTCTTTTTTGCAAACAGCAACAGGCATACCAGACTTTATAGTTCCTCTTTCTATTCTACCTACTGCTAATCTTCCTAAATAGTCATCATAGTCTATATTTGAAACTAACATTTGCATTGGTCCATCTATTTCACATTTTGGTGCGTCAATGTATTTTATTATTGTGTCAAATACACAAGTAATGTTATCTGTTTCATCTTCTAAATGCATTTTTGCTATTCCATTTTTAGCAGATGCATATATAACTGGAAAATCTAACTGTTCATCTGTTGCATTTAGTTCTATAAATAATTCTAAAACTTGGTCAACAACTTTTAATGGGTTTGCACCTGGTCTATCTATCTTATTTATTACAACTATTGGTTTTAAATTTAATGCTAATGATTTTTTTAGAACTTCTCTTGTTTGTGGCATTGGTCCTTCAAAAGCATCAACTAATAAAAGTACTCCATCTACCATTTTAAGTACACGTTCTACTTCTCCTCCAAAATCTGCATGTCCTGGAGTGTCTACTATATTTATTTTTACTCCATTGTACATAACTGATGTATTTTTAGAAAGAATTGTTATTCCTCTTTCTTTTTCAATATCTCCTGAATCCATTACTCTTTCTGCTACTTGTTCATTTTCTCTAAACACATGGCTTTGTCTTAAAAGTGCATCTACTAAAGTTGTTTTTCCATGATCTACGTGTGCGATAATTGCTATGTTTCTTATGTTTTGATTATTCATCATCTTTCCCTTCTCTTTCTTATATATTTTCTAATTTTAAGAGTACAATAATATACTTTTATTATCTCTAAAGAAAGTATATTATTGTACCCTTAACCCGTTTTACTTTAAAAGTACAATAAAATTAACATTATAATTATACTCTAACTATATTACTTTGTCAACATAATTATGTTATCCATTATTTCTTTGCTAACTTCATCTAAAACATCTTTTTCTGGTTTTGTAGCTTTATATTTACTAAAATCTATTGGCTTTCCATATGTAATTGTAATTTCATGTCTAAATTTAAATTCGCCTTTTATTCCTATTGGTATAACTGGTGTTCCTGTTCTTACCGCTAAAAATGCTGCACCATTTTGTGCTTTTCCATTTTTCTCCATTCCATTTCTTGTTCCTTCTGGGAAAATCATTAACATTTCACCACTTTTTAATACTTTTAATGAAAATTTAATCGAATCTAAATCTTTCTTCCCCCTTTTTACTGGAAATACCCAACATTTTTTTGCAAGCCATTTTACAAAGCCATTTACAAAAAGTTCTTCTTTAGCCATTACATACATTGGTCTTTTTATAGCTGTAACAACTAAAGGTGGATCCCAGTTTGATGTATGATTTGCACATAATATATATGCTCCCTCATTTGGTACATTTTCTTTACCTACTACTTTTAGCTTAAAATATATTTTGCAAAATAAACGCACTAAAAATGCTACTATTTTTCTTACCATAATTTCTCCTAACCTTTTCTATTCATTTTTTCTATAATTATATTTTCTACTTTTTCTTTTACTTCATTTATTGACATATGAGTTGTATCTATAACTATTGCATCTTCTGCAACTTTTAAAGCTCCCATTGGTTTATGCATGTCATTATGATCTCTTTTTTTCATATCTTCTAAAACTTCTTCAAAAGTTGTTTCTATTCCTTTTTCTATATTTTCTTTATATCTTCTCTTTGCACGTTCTTCTACATCTGCATCTAAGTATATCTTAACATCTGCATTTGGAAATACATATGTTGTAATGTCTCTTCCTTCCATAATGGTATTTTTTCCTTCAGCCATTTTTCGTTGCATATCAACCATTTTTATTCTAACTTCGATTATACTAGATACAGGAGACACTATTTTTGTTACTCTATTACTTCTTATTTCAGATGTAACATCTTTGCCATTTAAAAGTATAATATCTTTTTTTATATTATTTTCATTTTGTTGAATTATATCTATCTCTACTTTTCCTAATAATTCTTTTATTTTTTCTATATCTTCTATTTTCACATTATTGTCTAACATAAATAATGTAAAAGCTCTATACATTGCACCAGTATCTATTTTTAACAAATTTAAGTCCTTTGCTACTAATTCTGTTATTGTTCCTTTGCCTGTTCCTGCTGGTCCATCAATTCCAACTATAAATGACATTTTATCTTTCCTCCAACTTAGAATTATAATTCTTCATTTTCCGGCATATGTATTCCTTTTGCAACAATTGTTATTTTTTGAATATTCATTGTAGTTAAACTTTCTATTTCTTTTCTATATTTTTCTTTAAATTCTTTTAATACTGTAAGTATATTATATCCATAGTTAACTATTACTTCCATATATATATCCGGTCCCTCTGGGTAGCTTTCTACTCTAGTTCTTACCAATTTATATATTCCTTCTGCTTTATATGATAAATATTCTGCAATTTGTCTAAATACAGTATCTGAAATTGTAAAATTTCCTAAATAACTAAAAGTAGGTCTTATAATAGATTTTTCTGATATATATGGATCATTCCCTTTTCCTTTAAATTTAAATATTTGTAAAGGGTCTAATATATATCCTGAAAAGTCTTTTTTTATTTCAAATGTTGGTACAGGAATAACGTGTTTTCCTTGTGTTGTTCTTATCATTTTTGCTGTTTTCATTTCATCTTCAGTTGCTACTTCATTTATATAAATTCTTTTAGATGCTCTTGGTAATCCCAAATTATCAGTTATTTTATCTATCATTCCATCTGAAGTACCTAATATTAATATAGCATCTGGTTTATATTTTTTTATGGCTTTTTTCATTTCATTTTTTTCTTGTTCATTTATGAATATAGCTTTTTTTACCGTTTCCACCTTTGTTGGAGCCTTTTTTGCAGAGCTTCCCGCTATAATATCATTATCTCTAATTAATATTCCATCATCAATAATATAATTTATATTGTATTCATTTGCTACCATTTGAGCCCTATAGCTTTTTCCCGTTCCAGATGGTCCTACAAATGCATATACTTTTATATCTTGCATTGGATTAAACAAATTTTGATTAAATAAGTTCATCTTGCACTTCTCCTTATAACTAACTTAGTAAATTATATCACTCTAACTTCTTAATTGCAATAATTTATTATTACCTTGACCTTATTAAAATCATATGTAAAAAATGCACTATAAATGTATATTTCATTTATAGTGCTACTTAATTTTAGAAAAAACTGTCATAGAGTATAAATCTCTTTGACAGTTTTTATTATTATTTTATTTCTTGTTGAACCATTTCTTTAGTTCCTACATCATCAATTTTTATGCTTCTAGTATGTTCAATTTTCTCCCATTTTGTTTGTCTTTTAAATAAGCATACGAAATTTATTAGTAACCATGAACCTAAGAATAGCGGATAACATAGTAAGCCTTTAATCATAGGTTTAATTGGCTTTTTATCTAATAGCATAATTATAATAGCAGTTCCTATTGGTAGTAAAAATGTTGGTATTAAATATCTTAAAATATTTACAACTAAATCGATTGACGTCATACCATTTCCTGCATATATTACAAAGTTCATTGTTAATAAAATAAGTGTTAATACAAACATTGGTATACTTCCTAATATATATAGAAGTCCATCAAAATTCATTACTGTTTTCTTATCTTTTACAGCTACTGCAAGTGGTTTTGTATATTCCTTTAGACATTGAATATGTCCTACTGTCCATCTAGCTCTTTGAGACCATGATTGTTTAAATCCTACTGGTTGCTCATCATATACAATTGCATCTCTTGCCCAGCCTAATCTTCTTCCTTTTATAATTCTTTTTAATGAAAATTCTATATCTTCTGTAAGTGTTTTTGTATCCCATCCATCTGGTTTTATAACATCAAATCTTACCATAAAACCAGTACCATTTATAAGTGGTGATAATCCAATATTATACCTAGCCAAATGGTAAAAACGGTTCATTGTCCAATAGAATAATGCATAACCTGCACTAACCCAACTATCTGTTGGATTTTTTATATCTCTATATCCTTGAACAACATCTTCACCTTGACATAGCTTTTTATTCATATTTTTTAAGAAGTCGACATCAACAATGTTATCTGCATCAAAAACACAGAAAGCATCATATTGAGCATTCTCTTCTATTTTTTGTTTTAAGAACCAATTTAAAGCATACCCTTTTGTTTTGTGTTCTTCGTCAAATCTTTCATAAACAATTGCGCCTAAATTCCTTGCTATTTCTGCAGTACTATCTGTGCAATTATCAGCAATTACATATATATCATATAATTCTTTTGGATAATTTTGCTTTTTCAAACTTTCTACTAAATTGCCTATAACATTTTCTTCATTATGTGCTGGTATAATTGCCATGAATCTGTTATTTTTTTCTTTTAGTATTGGCTTATCTTTTAATTTTATTAAAGAACATAAGCTTATACTTAATTGGTATACCCAGAATATTGTTATAATCCATACTAAAGTTTGCTGTATTATATATAAATATTCCATTTTCTATTCTCCTTGATTTTATTTAAGGTTTGCATTTGTTAAGACCTACATTACTATTATACTATTTTTTGTCTAGTTTTACAACTTTTTTTGTTATTTTAATAAATTTTTAATATTTTTTTATTCTTCTATGCCATCTTTGTTTTCTTTATCTTCTTTGTTTGCTACTTCTAAGTCTTTCATACTTAGATTTATTCTTCCTTGATTATCTATATCTGTAACTTTAACTGTTATTTCGTCTCCTACTGATAAAACATCTTCAACTTTTTCTACTCTTTTACTAGATATTTTTGAAATATGAAGTAATCCTTCTTTTCCTCCGCCCACATCTACAAAAGCTCCAAAAGGCATTATTTTTATAACTGTTCCTTCATATATTCCATCTACTTCTATTTCTCTTGCAATGTCCATAATCATTTTCATTGCTTTTTTTGCATTTTCAGTATCTGATGAATAAACAAATACTCTTCCATCATCTTCTATATCTATTTTTACTCCTGTTGCTTCAATTATTTTGTTTATCATCTTTCCACTTGGTCCAATTACATCTTTAATTTTATCTGGATTTATTGTTTCAGTCATAATTCTTGGTGCATATTTTGAAATTTCTTCTCTTGGTTTAGAAATAACTGGTAACATTACATTGTCTAATATATAATCTCTAGCAATCTTTGTTCTTTCAAATGCTTCTTTAATTATATCATATGTTAGTCCGTCTATTTTGATGTCAACTTGTATTGCAGTTATTCCATCTTTTGTTCCACCAACTTTAAAATCCATATCTCCAAAGAAATCTTCTATACCTTGTATGTCTGTAAGCATTATATAATTATTTGGATTTTCTTTATCTGTAACTAACCCTGTTGAAATTCCTGCTACTGGCTTTTTAATTGGAACACCTGCATCCATAAGAGCTAATGTGCTTCCACAAATACTTGCTTGAGATGTAGAACCATTTGAAGAAAGTACTTCTGATACAACTCTTATTGCATATGGGAACTCTGCTTCTGATGGTATTACTGGAACCAATGCTTTTTCTGCCAATGCTCCATGACCAATTTCTCTTCTTCCTGGACCACGTGATGTTCTTGCTTCTCCTACACTGTATGGTGGGAAATTATATTGGTGCATATACCTTTTTGCTTCTTCTTCATCTATTCCATCTAGCATTTGTTCTTCGCTTTTCATTCCAAGAGTCACAACAGACATTACTTGTGTTTGACCTCTTGTAAATATTGCACTACCATGTACTCTTGGAAGTACTCCAACTTCACAAGAAAGTGGTCTTATTTCATCTATTTTTCTTCCGTCTGGTCTTTTATGTTCTTTTAATATCATTTCTCTTACACAAGCTTTTTCTAAGTCATGAATACTTCCTGCAATATCTGCTGCTATTTCTTCTACTTTTTCTTCTCCATATTTTTCTATAAAGTAATTATTTATATCTTCTGTAATTTTTTCTATATTTGCATCTCTTACTTCTTTATCTTGAGCTTGTACATCTTGATACATTCTGTCTTTGAAATTTTCTTCTACTTCTTTATATACTTCTGCATCTGTTGCAAATGATTTATATTCAAACTTTGGCTTTCCTATTTCTTCTTTCATCTTAGAAATAAATTCACAAAGTTTTTTAATTTCTACATGTCCTGCTTTTATGGCTTCAAGCATTATGTCATTTGGTATTTCATCTGCTCCAGCTTCTATCATTGTAATTTTTTCTAAAGTTCCTGCAACTGTTAAGTTTAATCTACTTTTTTCCCTTTCTTCTACCGTTGGATTTATTATAATTTTTCCATCTACATATCCTACAGAAACTGCTGCTGTTGGTCCTCCAAAAGGTATATCTGATATAGAAAGTGCTGCAGAAGCTCCAATCATTGCACATACCTCTGGACTATTATCTTGTTCTACTGATAATACTGTAGCAACAACACATACATCATTTCTAAAATCTTTTGGAAATAGTGGTCTTATTGGTCTGTCTATTGCTCTTGAAGTTAAAATAGCTTTGTCTGCTGGCTTTCCCTCTCTTTTAGTAAAACTTCCTGGTATTTTTCCTACTGCATATAATTTTTCTTCATAGTCTACTGATAATGGGAAAAAGTCAATTCCCTCTTTTGGTTCTTTAGATGCTGTTACATTTACCATAACAACAGTATCTCCATATCTTACAACTACATTTCCATTTGCAAGTTCTGCAATTTTTCCTGTTTCAATTGTTAGTTTTCTTCCCGCTAATTCTGTTTCATAAACTTTGTACATATCTTTCATCCTTTCTTTGAAACAATACTAATTTAGCGTAACCTCTATTATAAATTATTTTAAATTAATTCATAATACAAGCTACATACTAAAATTTAGTATTGTTTGTATTATAATAAAATCTGCAAATTGGACGTTTAGCAACCTTGCAAAACGTCCAATTGTAAATATTATTTTCTTAGCTTTAATTTTTCAACGATATCTCTATATCTTTGAATATCTTTTTTAGCTAAATAGTTTAATAAACTTCTTCTTGAACCAACCATTTTGAATAGTCCTCTTCTTGAATGGTTATCTTTTTTGTGAACTTTTAGGTGTTCTGTTAATTCTGTAATTCTTTCTGTTAGAAGAGCTATTTGAACTTCTGGTGAACCAGTATCTTTTTCATCTCTTCTATAAGTTTCGATAATTTCTTGTTTTCTTTCCTTTGTCATAAATATCCTCCTATTTTTTTATTTGCCTAAAACTTGGTTATAGTGGAGTTTTTATCCTAAAACTAAGTTAAAGGTATTTTTACATTTGGTATTATAACATATATGTATTAAAAAAGCAAATAGTTTTTAGAAACTATTTAATATGTAAACTTATTTTGCAACTACATATTAAAATACACCTCAAAATGTTAAACTTTTTTCTAACATTTGTGGTGTAATTCATTTTTATTATTTCTATTTAAAATTGAAAATATACTAATAATGCTCCGCATATTGCTATAATAAAACCTAATATTTTTAATCCCAATGAAGCATCATTTTGATCTCCAAAACTAAAAAATCTTTTTGTTATAATACGTGCATCATATATCATAACAACTCCAATAACTGCTAGTAATGTGCCTATAATCATTAATATAATTTGCCACATATCATCACATCCTATTCTAAAAGAATTCAACATCATATTTACATTCAAAAGTGTCATTTGGTTTTAAAGTAATAATATCATGTTTTTGTGTAAATACTCCTTTGCTATTTACCGTGTCTGCTGTAGATAGCCATGGTTCTATACAAATAAATGGTGCATTTGGCTTTGACCAAATAGCTAGATATGGAAATTCATCAAAATGCATTGTTAAAAGAGTTTTATTTCCTACTTTATTTTTTAAGCTTATAGTTTTATTTGTAATTCCCTTCATAATAATTGCATCATTATCAAATGTATGTGAATTTATTTTTATTATTCTTTTATTTTCTAAAATATTTTTTGCATACTCAGTTCCAACTAAGCCATCTACAAGATATAGAAAATGTATTTTTTCTTCTTGCTCTAGAAATTCTAAATAGTAATTTTCTTTCTTCAAATCGTCTAAATTAATTTTAAATGCTGGATGTCCTCCTATACCAAATGGCATTGAGATTAATCCTGTATTAACAACTCTATACATAGTTGTTAATTTATTTCCATCTAATCTATATGTATTATATAATTCAAAATCGTAAGGATATCTAGCAAGAGTTGAAGGATTGCTTTTTAATACATATGAATGAAAATTGTCTAGCTTTGTAATAGGTTCAAATTCCATATCTCTTGCAAATCCATGTTGATGCATTTCATATGTTCTTCCACCTATTAAAGTTTGATTTTTCTTTAGTTTTCCTACTATTGGAAACAATACTGGAGAATGTCTTTTCCAATACACTTTTCCATTTTCATCTATAACATCTTCACCTTGATGTATTCTTTCTTCGCCGTTTAGTTTAAAACTTATTAATTCTCCACCTATCTTTGATGTTAACATTTGTGTATACATAGTACATCCCCCTTTCCTAATAAAATCTACATATATAATACTTATTTTTTATGTAAATGTCAAGCTATTTCATATAGTATGCCTTACATATTTTATTTAGTATAATTTTTATATTGAAAACACTTTTCTTTAATGTTAAAATATGATTATAACAAAAGTAAAATAAATTGGAGAGAATGATTATGAATTTTAAATATATTAAAAGAAATAATGGAATCACAATAATCGCTTTAACTGTAACTATTATCGTAATGTTAATTTTGGCTAGTATTAGTATAAATATAGTTATAGGTGATGGTGGATTGTTAGACCAGATGAAGGATACATCTGAACGTACAGATAACGTTATTAATAGTGATGAATCACATTTAAATGTTTTATATAATGAATTAGATAATTCACTTTCCAGTTCTTTTTTGTCCACATCAAGCAATGCTGTTATTTTCGGAAGCCCAAGATGGAATGATGGAAAAGCTTCTGTTTCAATTAGTACAAATTCTGACTATGAATTACAATATCAAAGAAATGGTTTAGCTAGTGAAAATTGGCAGACCATAGAAAGCGATACATCTATTACTGATTTACAAAATAATGATATTATATATGTAAGATTAACTGATGGTTCTAAGTATAGTACTAATTATAATTTAACAATAGAGGATAAAACTCCTCCTATTGTTAATATTACTACTTCAAGTAAATCTACTAATAGTATAATTTTAACTGTAACAGCAAGTGATAATGAAAGTGGTCTTAGTACTTCTAATACATATCAATACTATTTAGATGGTATTTTAAAAACAACATCTCAGTCAAATATTTATACGTATACTTCAATATCTACTAATGCTTCACATTCTTTTATGGTTATAGTTACAGATGCTGCTGGAAACACTACTCAAAAATATATTACTGTTGATTTTTAAAATAATAAACGGATAAACTAAAAACAAGTTTATCCGTTATTACTTTTAATGAAAATTAATAAAATTTAAATTTCTACTCTCTTTGTAAATTTTTCTTTTATTAATTTATTTAGTTTCTTATTCTTATCTAGTTCAAGTTTTGGATCTTCCGATTCTATTTTTATTGCTACACTTTGTACTGATTTTAGCATATCCATATCTCTAAATAAATTTGCTATTTTAAACTCTGGTAATCCATGTTGTCTTGTACCAAAAAATTCTCCGGTTCCTCTTAGTTCTAAGTCTTTTTCTGCTATTATAAATCCATTATTTGTTTCTTGCATAGTTTTCATTCTTTCCTTTGCCTCTGGTGTTGACTTACGATATTTTAAAATGCAATATGATTGATATTCCCCTCTTCCTACTCTTCCTCTTAATTGGTGCAACTGTGCAAGTCCAAAATGTTCTGAGTTTTCTATTACCATAATATTAGCATTTGGAACATTCACACCAACTTCAATAACTGTAGTAGATACTAATATGTTAATTTTTCCATCTTTAAAATCCTGCATTATTTCATCTTTTTCCTTTTGTTTCATTTTACCATGTAGTAGTTCTACTCTATAATCTTTAAATATCTCATTTTTATATTTCTCACATATTTTAGTCACAGATTTCATATTTAATTCTTCGTTTTCCTCAACTAATGGGCAAACTACATATGCTTGTCTTCCTTCTTCTATATTTTTTCTTATAAAATTATTTACTCTTTCTTCTAGACTATATGAGACAGCAAATGTTTCTATCTTTTTTCTATTTGGTGGAAGTTCATCTATAATTGATATGTCTAAGTCTCCATATAAAATTAAAGCAAGAGTTCTAGGTATAGGAGTTGCTGTCATTACTAATACATCTGGATTTTTTCCTTTTGCTATAATATTTTCTCTTTGTCTTACACCAAACCTATGTTGCTCATCAGTTACAACAAATCCTAAATTTTTAAATTCTACATCTTCTACTAATAATGAATGGGTACCCACTAATACATCTATTTTTCCATTCTTAAGCTTTTGAAGTATTTCATCTCTTTGTTTTTTCTTTGTTCCTCCTAATAGTACCTCACATCTAATTCCTAATGGTTCTAATATCTTTCTAAATTCCTCTATATGTTGGCTAGCTAAAATTGCAGTAGGTGCCATTATTGCACTTTGATAACCACATTTTGTTGCTTTATAAGCTGAAATAATCGCAATTATAGTTTTACCAGATCCAACATCTCCCTGAAGTAGTCTATTCATTGGTTTATTACTTTCCATGTCATTATCAATTTCTTCTAACACTTTTAGTTGTGCTTTTGTAAGTTTAAAAGGTAATATATTTATTACATCTGACATTTTTACTTCTTTACTATATGCAATCCCTTCTTGTCCTGTAGTTTGATTTTTTAATTGAAGTAATGCTAATTGCATTGTTAAAAGTTCTTCAAATACAAGTCTTTTTCTTGCTTTATTACAACTTTCAAAACTATCTGGAAAATGTATTTGATTCATGGCTGTATTTATATCTTCTAAATTATATTCTTTTAATATATAATCCGGTAATGTTTCTTCTAGCTTATTATTTACTGTTTTTAATGCATTTTCTATTGCTTGTCTTATTGCATACTCTGATAAGTTATATGTTAGTGGATAAATTGGTACAATTTTTCCAGTGTTTTTATTTTCTTCTGCATTATCAAATACAGGATTAACCATTTCAATTTTTCCAAATGTATTTGTTACTTTTCCGAAAAATTTATATTTGTTTCCAATTTTAAATTTATTTTTTAAATATATCTGATTAAACCATGTAATAGTCGCAACTCCAGTTTCGTCCCCTACTGTAAGTTTTAATATTGACATATTTTTTCTTATTACTGCTACTGTTACATTTGTTATTGCAGTAGCTTCTATTACCGCTTCTTCTCCATTACATAAATCTATTATTTTTTTCTTGTTATTTCTATCTTCATAATCTCTTGGAAAATATGTAATTAAATCATAAATAGTATATACTCCAATACTATTTAGTATTTTAACTCTTTGAGGTCCTACACCTTTTACATATTGAACACTTTGTTTTAAATCTATCATTTAAAATCTCCTTTTATGGCGTACATTTATTTGCATATTCTTATTTAATCATATTTTTTACATTTTTACAAGCTTACTTTTGTCGTTATAAATATTGTTGCATATTATATCATAGGTGATTTTATGAAAGAATATAAATTAGCACTGGTTGGTGCGACTGGATTAGTTGGTAGAACTGCTTTAAAGGTATTAGAAGAATTTAACTTACCTATTAGCAAATATGAATTTTTTTCTTCAAGTAGATCTGCTGGCAAAAAAATATTATTTCAAGGTAAAGATTACATCGTTAAAGAATTAACTGAAGATAGCTTTCTAGAAGATAAATTTGATTTTGCAATTTTCTCTGCTGGTGCAAGTACGTCAAAAAAATTTGCTCCTATTGCAGTTTCAAATGGATGCATTGTAATTGATAATAGTAGTGCTTTTCGTATGGATGAAGATGTACCATTAATTGTTCCAGAAGTTAATCCTGAAGAAATATTTAATCATAATGGAATTATCGCAAATCCAAATTGTTCTACTATTCAAGCAGTTGTTGTATTAAAACCTTTAGATGATGCATATAAAATTAAAAGAATTGTATATTCAACATATCAAGCTGTCTCTGGTGCTGGAAAAAGAGCTTTAAACGACTATGAAAATGGAATTAGAAAACATTTAGATAAAAATTATACATATACATTAGAAAAGTTTTCACATGATATCTTTAATAATTGTATCCCTCAAATTGATGTCTTTGAAGATAATTTATATACAAAAGAAGAAATGAAAATGATTAATGAAACTAGAAAAATTCTTAAGCACTCTGATTTAGACATTACAGCTACTGCCGTTAGAGTTCCTGTTTCTAATTGTCATGGTGAATCTATAAATGTTGAATTTGAAAAAACATTTTATTTAAGAGATGTAATAAATTTACTAGATAATTCTATTGGTGTGAAAGTAATAAATCATCCCAATTACCCTTTAGCCCAATATGTATCTGGTCTAAATGATGTTTTCGTAGGTAGAATAAGAAGAGATTATAGTGTATATTCTGGTCTTAATTTATGGGTCGTAGCTGACAATATTAGAAAAGGTGCTGCTACAAATGCTGTGCAGATTTTAAAAAATCTTATTTGTATTTCAAATTAAGGAGGTTTTATGAAAAAAATTTTATTTAAAGGTTGTGGTACTGCTATTGCTACACCTTTTACAGAGACAGGCATAAATTTTGAAGCTTTAAAAAAATTAATCGAATATCAAATTATTGAAGGTGCAGATGCTATTATAGTTTGTGGTACAACTGGAGAATCATCAACAATGTCCACTAATGAAAAAGAGGATGTTATTAAATTCACTGTAGATATTGTTGATAAGCGAATTCCTGTTATTGCTGGTACTGGCGGTAATAATACTTCTGCCGTTATAGAACTTTCAAGATATGCCGAAAATGTTGGTGTAGATGGCTTATTAATTGTTACTCCTTATTATAATAAAACAACCCAAGAAGGACTTATTGCCCATTATTCCGCAGTTGCAAGTTCAATAAATGTTCCTATAATTTTATACAATGTTCCTAGTAGAACTGGCTTAAATATCTCCTCTAATACTATGCTTGAACTTTCCAAAATTGATAATATAGTTGCTGTTAAAGAAGCAAGTGGAAATATTTCTCAAGTAGCACAAATAGCTAACCTTTGTAAAGACAACTTATATATATATTCTGGAAATGATGATCAGGTTTTACCTATTCTTTCTCTTGGAGGTATTGGCGTAATATCTGTATTATCTAACATATACCCTAAATACGTTCATGATATGGTAATTAATTATTTTAATGGTAATATCACTAATGCTGTAAGCATGCAATTAAATAGCTTAGATCTAATAAATAGCTTATTTAGTGAAGTAAATCCTATACCGATTAAAGAAGCTTTAAACATGTTTGGATTTAATTTTGGAAAGCCAAGACTTCCACTTGTAGAAATGTCAAGTGCTGGAAAAGAATTATTAAAGAAAAATATTGAAAATTTCGCACAAAAAAATTAATATTTTATTAATTAAACCTCTCTATGATTTTTTTGTGCTATAATAAAGATAAAGGAAACAAAGGAGATAAATTAATGAAAAGGGAAAGTTCTTTAAGCGTAGAACAAAATGAAGAAATTGAAGATAAAATAAAGGATATTATTAATGAAGATTTACTTAATATAGATAATAAATCTATTACAGAATGTACTGAGTTTAATGAAATAATATATGATTTACTATTAGATACCACTGTTTTACAAATGAAAAATTATACTCAACATGGAAAAATTTCTTGTTTTATTCATTGTTATTATGTTGCTTATTATACATATGTTGTTTGTAAAAAATTACATTTAGATTATATATCTGCTGCACGTGGAGCTATGCTACATGATTTGTTTTTATATGATTGGCACACTTCATCCCCAGCTGATGTAAATGAAAAAGGATTACATGCATGGGCTCATCCCAAAATTGCTTTAAAAAATGCATGCCAAACATTTAATTTAAATAAAATTGAAAAAGATATTATACTAAATCATATGTGGCCATTAACGTTAAGACCTCCAAAAACTAAAGAAGCTTTTATAGTTTCTTGTATGGATAAGTTTAGTGCAACAGTTGAAACTTTAGAAAATTGTAGAAGTAGATTCCATTCTAGTAGAATTTATAGGTATGCATACATATTTGTTGGATTAATAATATTTAGAATGTTTTAATATTTTATGAATATATATAGGATGAAAGATAAATTCTTTCATCTTATTTTAGTTTGGAGGTATTATGATTCGTATTCTTGTAAATGGCTCAAATGGTAAAATGGGCCAAGAAGTTATTAATTTAATTTTAAAAAGTAAAGATTTTTACCTATATGGTGGACTTGATACATATAAAAAAGATAACATGAATTATATAACTTATTGTTCAACTGATGAATTTATAAATTTACCTGATGTAATTATTGATTTTTCCGTTCCAGAAGCGAGTTTATCTATTTCTAAATATGCTTCTCAGAAAAGTATTCCTATTGTAATTGCAACAACTGGTTTTTCTAAAAATGAAGAAGATTTAATTATAGAACTTAGTAAAAAAACTGCCATCTTTAAATCTGCAAATATGTCTTTTGATATTAATGTTATGAAAAATACTGTAGCAAACCTGTCTACTATTCTTTCTAGTGATGATATAGAGATTATAGAAACTCATCATAATAGTAAGTTAGATTCTCCTAGTGGTACAGCCATTATGCTTGCTGACAGCATTAATAGAAAAAGTGGAAACAAATATACATATATTTTCAATAGATGTGATAGAAGAGAAAAACGTTCAAACAATGAAATTGGTTTTTCTTCTATACGTGGTGGAAATATAGTTGGAGAACATAGTGTAATTTTCTTTAGCGATGATGAAAGCTTAGAAGTAAAACATATAGCATATTCTAGGTCAGTATATGCTAAAGGAGCTTTAAAAGCTGCCAAATTTATAGTAAATAAAGATAGCGGTTATTATACAATGAATGATTTAATAGTATCAGAAAATGTTTCTTAAATTAAATTTTTCTTTTTCTTTTATATGGTCTAACAAAAATATACAATTGTCTATATTTTCTATAGCCTGTCCTTCATCTCCTGTGTCAATATTCGATTTACTCTTTATTATCGCCTCTGTAACTTTTTCAAGCTCATCATGTTCTATATAATATGCTAGTGTTTTATATTTTTCATTCCATATTTTTTGACTATTATTTATTTCTTCTTTTGCTAGTGAACTATCACTAGCCTCTTTTATTTTATTTAAGCTATCTCCCAATTCTTTAATAGAATTTTCAGTATATTTTTGAGTTACAATGTTTCCTAAAACTATTAAAAAAATTATTATTATGCAAATTACTATTTCTTTATACATGTTAGCTTATAACGCCTCCTTTTTTTGGCAAAAAATTTGCTCAGCTCCATCAAAAGTTACTATTAATGCTTCTTCTGGTTTCATATTAAATTTTTCTACTTGTTTTTTTAACCACGAATAGTCCCTTCCTATCGCTTTTAGATTTTTATATAAAACTTTTCCATCTATTACTAAATCATATGGTATTCCTTCATATTCTGGTGTTATATTAAAGTCCTTTGGAATAGTTGTTCTTTTATCCGGCTTTTGTATTACAGTAACTTGTCCACTTGTTTCTAAAATTGCATATTCTACATCAGCTATATTCACTACATTATTTCCTCTTAATCTTTCTTGTAATTCATTTAATGTAAATCGTTCATTTTTTAATACTTTTTCATCTATTTTTCCCCTATATATTAATATTGAAGGCTTACCACATAAAATTTCACGTATTTTCATGCTTTTTAAATTAATAATAGAAATTAAAAGGTGCATTACAAGCAATCCAAGTATTGGTATAATTCCATTTGTTATTGGAATACCTGTTTCTGCCATTGGAACTGCTGCTAAATCTGCTATCATTATAGAAATTGCAAGCTCAAATGGTTGAAGTTGCCCTATTTCTCTTTTTCCCATTAATCTCATCACTATTAAAACTATTATGTATAAAACAATACTTCTAAAAAAAACAATTAACATACTTATCTTCCTTCTTATTTTTATAACTTTATTTTTAACTTTTTTTCTTTTTTTATGCAAAAATACGTATAAAAAAAGCTTTTTTTATAAATAATAATCAAAAATGAATAATAATTTTTTTTATGCACATAATACAAATTGAATCCATGAAATTTCATCTTAGTTATTCTTAAAATAAGGAGGTCATTTTTATGTCAGATGATGTAAATAGCCAATCTAAAAGTAATACAAAAAGTACAGTATGGCAAATATTAGGTAGATTAGTTACAGCTGCAATAGTTCTTGCTATAACAGCATTCTTTACACCAGGATTTCATATTAATAATTTTTGGGCATTAGCTGCTGCTGCAATAGTTCTTACTCTTATTGATTATTTAATTGTAAAATTTACAGGTTTACATGCAACTCCTTTTGGTAAAGGATTTGTAGGTTTCATATTAGCCGCTGTTGTTTTGTATGTAACTCAATTCTTTGTTGCAGGATACACAGTATCATGGATAGCTGCAATAATTGGCGCATTAGTTTATGGTGTGGTAGATTATTTCTTACCAGGCGATCAAACTATGTAGGACAGGATCTGTCCCTAATTACCAAATTGCGGTAATTAGGAAACGTCCCCAATTACCTAAATGTGGTAATTGGGGACGGATCTTTTTATAATTTATTTTTTATTCCATCCTTCTTTTACTGTTTGTCTTTGTCTTGCTATTGCTAGTGCATCTTCTGGTACATCGTCTGTTATTGTCGAGCCCGCTGCTATAAATGCATTATCTCCTATAGTTACTGGTGCTACTAAGTTTACATTTGATCCTATAAAAGAGTGATTTCCTATTATTGTTTTGCTTTTATTAAATCCATCATAGTTACATGTAATTGTTCCGCATCCTATATTGCATTTTTCTCCTATTTCGCAATCTCCCATATATGATAAATGTGGTACTTTTGTACCTTCTCCAATAATTGCTTTTTTTATTTCAACAAAGCTTCCTATTTTTACATGATTTGCTAATTTACATCCTTCTCTTATGTATGCATTTGGTCCTATTTCACAGTCTTCTCCAATTACAACTCCTGATTTTATTGTTGTATTTGGATGTATTACTGTATCCATTCCTATTTGTACATCATCATAAATATATGTAGTGTTTGGATCTTCTATTGTAACACCATTTTTCATAAGTTCTGTATTTATACGCATTTGTAAAAACTTAGTTATCATTTGTAGTTCAATTCTATCGTTAACTCCAAGCATTTCAGTATAGTCATCTACTATTATTGAACCTGTTTTTAATCCTTTATTATACATTATTTTAATAACATCTGTTAAATAATACTCACCTTGTGCATTGTCTGTTGTTAACTCTTTTAATGCTTTTAAAAGTTCTTCTATATCAAAGCAATACATTCCCATATTAACTTCATTTATTTTTAATTCTTCTGTTGAGCAATCTTTAAATTCTATAATTCCTTTTACTTTTCCTTCTTCATCATGTACTACTTTTCCATACATATTTGGTTTATCATAATATATTGATAATATTGTTCCATATTCTTCTCTTTTAGTAGACTCTTCGTATAATCTTTTTAATGTTTCTGGTCTAATAATTGGGTGGTCTCCATTTAATATTAGTACTTTTCCCTTTTTCCCTTCTAAGAATTTAGTTGCTTGCATTACTGCATGACCTGTCCCAAGCATTTCTTCTTGAAATGCATACTCTACATCATTACCTAAAACTTTCATTACTTCATCTTTTTTATAACCAACTACTGCTACTATATTATGTATTCCGGCATTTTTAGCATTCTCTACTGCTCTTTTAACAATTTCTTTCCCATAAACTTTTTGTACTAATTTTGAATTTTTTGACTTCATTCTAGTTCCTTTTCCTGCTGCCATTACAATTGCCATAACATCATTATTCATTTAAATTCTTCCTTCCTAAATTAAATTATTTTATATATGATATGCAATTTAATAAATCAAGTGCATATATTAGTAGAATATTACGACCAAACGGTACATATATAAAATTACAATTGTTATTGTATCATAACTATATTTTAATTACAACTTTTTTTATTTTTTAGTCATAAGTTTGCAATTGGCTAATATACATTAAATAAAGTTTAGTACAAACATTTTCTTAAGGGGGTTAATAAATTAATGGAAGAAAATTTAAAATTATATCAAGATATAGCAAATCGTACAGATGGTGACATTTATGTTGGAGTTGTTGGTCCTGTAAGAACTGGTAAGTCTACATTTATTAAAAAGTTTATGGACTTACTGGTTATTCCTAACATTAATAATGACTACAAAAGAGAACGTGCCAGAGATGAGCTTCCTCAAAGTGCTGGTGGAAGAACAATTATGACTACTGAACCTAAATTTATTCCTAATGAAGCTGTTGAAATTACCATTGGAAATAATTTAAATTTAAAAGTTAGATTAGTTGATTGTGTTGGGTATCTAGTAAATAATGCTATTGGATATTTAGAAGATGATATGCCAAGAATGGTTAAAACACCTTGGTTTGAAGAAGAAATACCATTTGAAGAAGCAGCCGAAATAGGAACTAGAAAGGTTATAAAAGAGCATTCTACAATAGGTATTTTAATCACTTCTGATGGAAGTATAACAGATATTCCTAGAGAAGATTACATAGATGCTGAAGAACGTGTTGTTAACGAACTAAAAGAAATAAATAAACCTTTTGTAATTGTTTTAAATACAGATAATCCATATTCTGAATACACAAAAACACTTGCTCAAAAACTAGAAAACAAATATCAAACAGCAGTTATTCCTACCGACTGTGCTAATCTTAACTTAGATGATATAAATAACATTTTTGGAAAAATTTTATACGAATTTCCTATTGAAAGGATGAATATAATATTCCCTAGATGGGTAGATAGACTTCCTAATGAACATTGGCTTAAAAAAGAATTATTTTCAGAAGTAAAAACAGCATTTCAAGATGTTAAACTTTTAAAGGAAATTTCTTCTGGAATATCTAAAATCCAGCATACAGAAATAATTAGTAATACTGTAATAAATGATATTCAACTTGGTGATGGTAGTGTAAATATCTGTATTAATTTAATGGATGATTTATTCTATAAAATTCTAACTGAAATATCAGGTGTAGAAATTTTAAATGAAGGAGATTTATTTGCAACAATTTCAGAATTTTCCAAGGTAAAAAAACAATATGACAAAATTGCTTATGCTATAGAAGAAGTAAATGCTAAAGGCTATGGAATTGTTACCCCTACAATGGATGAATTAGAATTAGAAGAACCAGAAATGGTCAAACAAGGCTCAAAATTTGGTGTAAAACTTAAAGCAAAAGCTCCTAGTATACATATGATAAAAGCGAACATAGAAACAGAAGTATCCCCAATAGTCGGAAGTGAAAAACAATCTGAAGAATTAGTAAACTACCTGCTTTCTGAATTCGAATCAGATCCAAAAAAGATATGGGAATCAAACATTTTTGGAAAAAGCCTGCACGAACTTGTAAATGAAGGACTTCAAAATAAACTTTCAAAAATGCCAGAAGACGCACAAGAAAAACTACAAGAAACACTAGAAAGAATAGTTAATGAAGGTAGCGGTGGCTTAATATGCATCATCTTATAATCAAGGTGGTAATTGGGGACGTTTCCTAATTACCACTTTTAGGTAATTGGGGACGTTTCCTAATTACCGTAATCTGGTAATTAGGGACACATCTTAATTTACATTTATTTTTAATATATAATAAAAAGAGACATTACTGAGTATATCAGCAATGCCAATTTTTTTAGTTGCTTAAAAATATGTTTCAAATTATCTAATTATTTAAAACATCTTCATAGCCTTATAATTTTATATTATCTATTATTTTAACCTCTTGGAATAAAAAGTTCTTTACTTTCTCCCCTGTTATCTCATAAAATAAAAAGTCTTTAACTTTTTGTCCAGTTATTTCTTGATTCCAAAAATCATGTACTTCTTTAAATACTTTTTCTTGTTTTGGTGTTAATTCAACTTTTATTTCATAAAATAATGCATTTTTTATTTTTGTCCATACAGTTACTTCTGCAGGTAGTTTACTTACTTCAAATTTTTTCTCCATAGGGTAGTCCTCCTTTGTTTTATCACTAATATAGATAATACAATATATTTAAACTTTTTACAAGTTTTTTTATACTTTTATTTTTTATTTTTTTATTACATTTATATTACAATTATGTTTCATTTTATATTTGCATTTGTGTTCCTAAAAAGTTTGCAGCTGATTGTGCTACTTTTTTTTCTACTT
The DNA here is from genome assembly GCA_017886645.1 of Clostridia bacterium. Taxonomy (GTDB): domain Bacteria; phylum Bacillota; class Clostridia; order TANB77; family CAG-508; genus CAG-273. Next base: position 3,300 of record JAGHJM010000005.1, on the reverse strand, counting down.
CTGTCATCTTAGTTTTACTTTCTTTAGACAATAGTATTACACTTCCTATAACATCTCCATCTGCAATTATTGGATATACTACTTGTGAATTATATTTTCTTTCTTTATTATCGTTTTTTGTTATAGGTATTGCAATGTTATTATTTTCTTGACTTGTATAACTTTCTTTTTCATCCATTATATTTTCTAATTCTGGACTTATATCTTGTTCTAAAAATTCTTTTTTAGAACCTCCTGATACTGCAATTACAGTATCCTTATCTGTAATACAAGCTATATGTCCAGTTGTTTTAGCCAATGTTTCAGCATATCCTGTTGCAAACTCAGATAATTCTCCTATAGGAGAATATTTTTTTAATATTACTTCTCCCTCTTTATCTGTAAAGATTTCAAGAGGATCTCCTTCTTTTATTCTAAGCGTTTTTCTTATTTCCTTTGGAATAACAACTCTACCTAAATCATCTATTCTTCTTACCACTCCTGTTGCTTTCAAAAATCTCCCTCCTTTTTTCATGATATTATTAGTATTTCTTTTAAAGACATTTTTATACTATTTTTTTAAATTTTATTATATTTAGTTTATTTTATGTTAATTATATATTAAAACACTTTATCTTATCCTACTTTTGTGATATAATATTTTCCACTTAAATATAATAGGAGAATAAAATGAATACAAAATCACCAATACTTTATAGAGACATTGAAAAATTTTTTTATGAGATTTTAGGAAGACATGAATTTTTAAATATGCAATCTGATTTTACTCTTATGGATACTAAATCTAAGGGTTATCTTTTTTTACCTGATAGTTTTAACAAATTAATTCATACTAACGTTGTTAAAAGAATGTCCAGAATTTTACAAACAGGTACTAAAATATACAAATATCCTTCTATGCTACATACTAGGTTAGAACATTCAAAAGGTACATATCACAGGACTTTGGAATTAATGTATACTTTATATTCAAACCCCAAAATTCATAATTTAATTAATGAAAAAGGCTATCAAAAATATGTTATTGCAGAATTGATAAGAGCATTGTTACATGATATTGGACATGGACCTTTTTCACATACCTTGGAAACAGTATGTTCCTTGCCTAAAGGTTTTCATGAAGATATAGGTTTTAGGTTAATACAAGAATATCCTGAATTAAAAGATGCACTAAATAATATATATCCTGGTCTTCCAGAAATTTATAAAGAAACTATTGATCGAAACTTTTTGGGTTTAAATATGATTTTTGAAGGTCAGGTTGACTTAGATAGAGGAGACTTTCTTCCTCGTGATAGTTTTTTTGCAAATAGAAATTATCATGAAAATTCAATAATTGTTTCAGAACTTTTTGGTAATGTTTCTATTGAAAAAATAGTATTGGAAGATGGCAAAACAGAATTGGCACCAGTTTTTGCTGCTAACCAAATTACAAATTTAGATTCTTTTTTTAAGAATAGATTTACAAATTATAGGGATTTATATCATGATCCTGAATGTTCAAGTTATGACTATATATTTAAAGCTTTTGCTAATAGACTTATAAAAAGTAGTGAAGATTCTAGACTAAAAGATTTTCTAATTAACAATATTGGCAAAAAGCCTGAAGAGGTTGATTTGACCGAATATGTTTCTTTTGATGATGTAGAATATTTAAAAGGAATAATTGAAGTGTATACTACCACTCAAGATCCAATATTAAAAAAATTGGCTTTAATGTCGCTTCCTCCTCGAGATAGAATTGAAGAATTTTATTATGGATTGTTAATTTCGGAAGAACAAGTATATGAAAATGGTAACAGAGCTTATACTACAGAATCTGATGAAGAATTTATAGCTTATTTAACTCACCTACCTGATTCTAAAAAAGAATACCAAGAAAGTTGTATTTTACTGAATAAGCCTTCCAAAAAAGATATTGAAGAAGTAACTAGTAAATTAAGAAAAATATTAGACATTAGTACTGATAACTTAGAAAGTATAGGCTTAATTTCATGGGAAGATAGAGATATTTCATATAAAGCTATTCCCGGAAAAGAAGTTTATGTTAAAGATAAAACTGGAAAAATATATGAGTACAGTAAACACCCTGAAAGAAAAACTCCAATATTTGATGAAACAACTTATGGTTTTTGTTTGCTTACTCCATTACTCGAAGCTAACGGATATTCATTAGAACAAATAAATTTAGCCAAATCAGTGGTTCAGTCATATAATAAGAAAAAGGATAAAGTTGTAGAGGAATTAGAATAATAGAAAAAGCATATGAAATATTCATATGCTTTTTATTTATTCTGTTACTACCTTTTCTTCATCCACAAAAACTTTATCTTCGTTTGTAGATTCATATTTTGATATAATATCTTCCAATCCATTTGAAAAATCTTGTAGTATAACAAGTTTTATGCTTGGCTGTTTTCCATCTATATAATCGTCCATAATACCTTTTAATTTTTTCATATTTGGTAATTCTGCTACTAATTCATTTTTGTTTAAGTTTGCTCTATCTACTAATTTTTCTTTTATTGTAACTATGTCTTCATTTGTAGCACAAGATATTCTTTGGAACATTTGGAAACAATCATAATACTTGAAAATTGGTATCTTCATGCATTCTTTATCAAACTTATCGTAGAACAATTCCATTTTCATAGGGATACATCTAAACACATCTTCAGCCTTCTCTTTATACATCTTATCTTTAAGTTGTAAGTTTATAGTATTAAAATGTGCTAAAATATCTTCCATTTCAGGAACTTCATCGTCTCCTATTGCTACTTTAGAAAGTTCTTCTTCAACATTTTCACAGTACTTAGAAGTAAGAGATGAAATATTCATTCCATTAAAGAACACACTTTTCATTGTTCCCATATCATAATCTATTAACTCTTTTTTTATAAAATATGAAAAATAAGCAAATAATTTTACAATATCAATTAGCTCAATTCTTCCGTTTTTTACATCATCTAATGTTTCTGTTATAACACCCTCAAATTGATCATCTGGTATTTTCCAATACTCTTCAGTAAGAAGCCTTTTGTATCCTGGTAATTGATTTGTATCTATTGTATTTCTTATAACTTCCATATTTTCTTTAAATATTCTCATGTCAAAAATTCTTGTTCTTACATATAATTCTATAAATTTAAAGAAACGATATTCTGATTTAAAATTGTAGTAATAATTATTATCGAATTCTTTTATATAAAATTGTCTGTTATCCATAAATACCCTTGATGAAACTAATATAGATTTATATTCTTCATTGTCTTTAATATTTACAAACTTATCCTTTGTAAT